>JAUVSA010000095.1 GCA_030597345.1 Bacillota bacterium | reverse complement strand
ATTTGCCATAGCGAGCATGGGCGCTATCGTCGGGAGGTAAAGGAGCTGTGATGAGGAGAAAGCGAAAGGGATTCACTTTGATCGAGCTGCTGGTAGTTATCGCGATTATCGGGATTCTGGCAGCGATGGTGTTCCCGGTGTTCGCAAGGGCGCGCGAATCGGCGCGCAAGGCAGTGTGTCTGTCGAATGTGAAGAACCTGGCCCTGGCCGTTCAGATGTACCTGGCGGACAACAACGATACGTTTCCACCCGGTGAGCATCGCCAGGAGGCCTATGAGTTCTTCGCTACAGGGCCGGGCGGCGGCGACCCCGCCGAGGACTGCCACGACAGCTGGCACATAGTCCACTTCGCCAACCCCTATCTCCGGTGGCCGGTCGTCTTGGATGAGTACGTCAAGAACCGCGACGTCTGGCAGTGCCCAAGCGCCAAGGTGATGAGCGCCGCCACCTTCATCGTGCCGGGCCCGGACTGGCTGGGGTATCTCTTCGCCCAGCAGGGACAGTGGGGCATAGACCAGGAGGTGGCTTCGGGCGACTTCGGCCCCTGTCTACACATGACCTTCCCCCCGGGATGGGGCGGAGACGTGACTGACTCCATCCTCCAGCGGCGGAGTGCCGGTATTGATGATAGGCGCGGCCCCACGGAGGGTGCTCACAAGACCTTCGTCCAGACGATCACCCCAGGCCAGGAGAACTTCTATGATGCGAAGCTGGTGAGCTACCAGGACGTCACCCACGTGCCTGTGCTCGCCGACGGCGGGCTCTCGGGAAGCTGGCTAAGCATCGGCACCATGGCCTATCCCGACATCTGCTGCGCGGAGTGCGCTGGTCTTGCTCCCTTTATGTGGGATTGGGGCGGCGCCGCAGCTGGGCTAAACGCGTGCCCGGATGGCAGCTACTGCCCCGACTGCATGGTGATGCACGCCACCAACGCCTGGTACGACGGTAACGGCTACAGCGAGAAGCTGAAGAAGGCCTCCACCCGCCATCTCGGTGGCAGCAACATCGGCTGGGCCGACGGCCACGCCTCGTGGATACCGGCCCAGAGGCTGTGCGCCATGAGCGACGACGGCGACATTGAGGGTGTAGGCCAAACCTGCTCGCCCTACACCTCCTACCAGGGCTACCTGGAGAACTGCGGCACTCCCCCGCCGGGCATGAACTTCCTGCACAACGTGCCCAGGGACTGGTCCGGCAACTAACCTGTTGATGCCGCGTGAGAGGACAGTCCAGCTCTCGGCAACGCCGAGACGCAGGTGTGAACAACGGCGGAGCGCCCAGCCGGGCGCTCCGCCTGTCTATTACGAGGAGTCTGGCTTCTCTGGTGGATGGAACTCAAAGCGCGGGCGGAAGGTGTGCGTGGCGCCGCGGAGAAGCGTTCCGGCAGCGAGGTGAAAGGAGGTGAGGCAGGCAGTCGGACCTCGGAGGTACGCTCGGAAATGGCTGTGACGGCGGGTAGGTAAACTCGAGGGAGGAACAGAGAAGATGGGAATGCGACGACGCAAGGGATTCACGCTTATTGAGCTGCTGGTAGTTATCGCGATCATCGGGATTCTGGCAGCGATGGTGTTCCCGGTGTTCGCAAGGGCGCGCGAATCGGCGCGCAAGGCGGTGTGTCTGTCGAATGTGAAGAACATCGCCCTCGCCATTCAGATGTATTTCGCGGACAACAACGACACGTTCCCACCGTCGGAGCACCGCCAGGAGGTCGTTGACTTCTTCTTCACGGAGCCTGGCGGAGGAGACGCCTGCCGCATCGGCGAGGACGGCGAGCGCGTTCAGTGGATGGCAAATCTGTCCAACCCCTATCTCGCGTGGCCCGTCGTTCTCGACGAGTACGTGAAGAACCGCGATGTGTGGCGGTGCCCCAGCGCCAAGATGATCTCGGCCGCCAGCTTCATCGTGCCGCACCAGGACTGGGTGGGCTATCTCAGGGCCACCCAGGGCATGTGGGGCGACGAGCTGGAGATCGGCGGCTGCTCCCACATGACCTTCCCTCCGGGATGGGGTGGGGAAGTCACCGACTCCATTCTCCAGCAGCGGAATGCCGGCGCTGATAACTATCGAGGCGGGAGTGATCCGGCCCACAAGTCCTTCGTCCAGGGCATGACCACGGGCCAGGAGAACTACTATGACCTGAAGATGGTGAGCCTTCAGGACGTAGCCAGCGTGCCGGTTCTCTGCGATGGCGGGCTGTCCCCATGCTGGCTCAGCATGGGCAGCATGGCCTATCCCGATATCTGCTGCGCGGAGTGCGGTGGTATCGCTCCCTTCGCGTGGGCTTGGGGTGGCTACGCAGCCGGGTTAAACGACTGCCCCACCGGCGAGTGGTGCCCGGAATGTTACGCACTGCACGCCTCGAACGTCTGGTGGACGTCTGGCGGGTTCGATAACGATGCGAAGAAGGCCAGCACTCGCCACCTCGGCGGCAGTAACATTGGCTGGGCCGACGGCCACGCCTCGTGGGCCTCGGCGCAGGCGCTCATCGCTATGTGCGACGACGGCGACCTGGAGGGTGTAGGATGGACCTGCAGTCCCTACACCTCCTACCAGGGCTACGTGGAGAACTGCGGCACTCCCCCACCGGGCATGGAGTTCCTGTACAACGTTCCCCGCACCGGCCTCTGGGGCAACTGAGAGGACAGTCAATATCTCGGTTCAGCCGAGATAGTCGTGTGCGCAACGGCGGAGCGCCCTCATGGGCGCTCCGCCTGTTTGTGTTGGCAGCCGCAGTTTGGATCTCGGTTCGGCCGGGATAGGTGCTGGAGGTTGACTAGTTGCCGGGCACTCTCCTATCATGCATCGCGCGGGCAGGGGCGCTCGTGACGGTCTTGCTGGGAGCGATGAGGCTCCGCTTCTGATGGTGGCCCCTCCATCCGATCGGCTACCTGGCGGCCCACACCTGGGTCATGTACATGTACTGCATGCCGTTCGTGGTGGGATGGCTGGCGAAGACTCTCGTCGTCCGCTACGGGGGGCTGCGACTCTACCGGCAGACCGTTCCCCTGGCCATCGGCTTCATCGCCGGCGATCTTCTAAACGAGATCTTGTGGGCCATCGTAACGCTCGTCACCGGAGTGCCCTTCAAGACCGGCCGATTGTGGTGATCGGACGGCTCCCGCGCGCTCGGCGTGGGATGGCCTCCGAGCGTCGTGACGCATCAGAGCCGATGGGAGCGATCGGCCCTGGGCAGGGCGGCGAATCGACGCGCAGAGGGGCCGCCCGACCCTCCGACGAAGTGAAGCTAGAGGCAGCGCTAATGATGAGGAGACAGCTAGAATGCAACTGACCGGGAAGGTGGCTCTCCTTACCGGCGCCGGGTCAGGGATCGGCCGGGCCGCGGCCATCATGTTTGCGGAAGAGGGGGCCAGGGTGGCTGCGCTGGGCCGTACTGAGCGGAAGCTGCAAGAAACGGTGGAACTGTGTAAGGGCAGCGGCCGGGAGGTGATGCCGGTGGCGGCGGACGTCTCGCAGGCGGATCAGATGCAGCAGGCGGTTGCGAAGGTGATCGAGCGCTGGGGACGGCTGGACATCGTGTTCGCGAATGCCGGTATCCTGGGCGTGTTGGCGCCCATTGAGGAGATCACCCCGGAGGAGTGGGACCGGACTCTCGCCGTCAATCTGAGAGGGACCTTCCTCACCGTCAAGTATGCTGTTCCTCACATGCGCAAGCAGGGCGGATCTATCATCATCACGTCTTCAGTGAACGGCACGCGGCAATTCAGCGGCCCCGGACATACGGCCTACTCGTGCTCCAAGGCGGCACAGGTGGCATTCGCGAAGATGGCCGCACTGGAGTTTGCGCGGGACAAGATCAGGGTGAACGTGATTTGCCCCGGATGGGTGGCGACCGATGTTGCGGAAAGCGCCGAGCGGCGGCACCTGGAGCGGATCCGCGTCCCGATCGAGTTCCCCGAGGGCCCATGGCCTCTGGCGGGGGATCAAGCCAGGCCTGAGCAGGTGGCACGGTTGGTGCTCTTTCTTGCCTCCGACGCCTCCGACCACATCACCGGCACCGAGATATGGATCGACGGGGGAGAGACTCTGCTTAGGGGGTAGAGGGCAGCCCTGTTGGATTTCGGCCTTCGCACACACCGGAGGAAAGCAGCAGCTACCGGCGCCGCGATTTCCCGTGCCGGCAAGACGCAAGGAGATGCGAGGATGAAGCAGGAATTACGTTTCAGCGGCCTCTATGTTATCGCGGTGACTCCGTTCGACGAGGAGGGACGTGTCGACGAGGAGTCACTGCGCGCGGAGGTGGAGTTCTGCATTGAGGCGGGAGTTCACGGTATCGTGACTCCGGCCAACGCGAGCGAATGGTATGCTCTGTCGGACCGCGAACGTCGGCACGTGGGGAAGGTCGTAATCGAGCAGACCGCCAAGCGCGTGCCCGTGATCATCAGCGTCACCGGCGGGTCGCAGTGGGCGGCGGTGGAGCTGGCCGAGGCGGCGCAGGAGATGGGCGCGGACGGGTTGATGGCGATGCCGCCTCCGCTGATGCCGCCCCACCGCGAGGGATTGTACGAATACTACCGGGCCATATCGCAGGTGGCGCAAGTGCCGATCATCGTCCAGAACTGCCATCCGCCGCTCGGCACGCCAATGCCTCCTGAACTGCTGGCGCGGTTAGTGGATGAGCTGCCCTGGGTGGACTACATCAAGGAGGAGGCAGAGCCGTGCACTCACCTGATGTCGCGGGCGAGCGAGCTGGTCCGGAACCAGGCCAAGCTCAAGGGCATCTTTGGCGGCCAGGGCGGTCGGTACATCATGAACGAGATTGCGCGGGGCCTGTGTGGGACGATGCCGGCCTGTGATATGCCGGATGCTCACGCCGCGCTGTGGGCTGCCTACGAGCGAGGTGATCTGGTAGAGACCCGAAGGCTCTACCGCCGTATCTTGCCCCTGCTGACCATGGAGGCTCTATATCCCATGGTGATCTACAAGGAGGTCCTCCAGCGTCGAGGGGTCATCCGCACAGCAGTCGTGCGCAATCCGACCCGTGGGCCATTGGACGAGGTGGATCACCGCGAGCTGGACGTCCTGCTGGAGGAGATCTCCGACCTCCTCGTGGTGAAGGGACCCTTCGCGTGAGGAGGCGACCGTGAAGATCGAACGCGTATCGACCTGCATCGTAGGGAACCCGTGGAAGAACTGGGTCATCATCAGGGTCGAGACCGATGAGGGCGTGACCGGCCTTGGAGAGGCAACCGGCATAACGTCGGCGCCAATGGCTGCTGAAGCAGAAGAGATAGCGCGCTTCGTGATCGGTATGGACTCGACGGAGCCGCTGCGCGTGGCGGAGGCGTTGGATAAGGGCACGAACCTGTCGCTGAAAACCGCCAGGTGTGGCATTGAGATCGCCTGCTGGGATATCCTGGGTAAGCG
Source organism: Bacillota bacterium (assembly GCA_030597345.1). Taxonomy (GTDB): domain Bacteria; phylum Armatimonadota; class Hebobacteria; order Hebobacterales; family Hebobacteraceae; genus JAUVSA01. Next base: position 2,461 of record JAUVSA010000095.1, on the reverse strand, counting down.
CTTGGGTGTCCCGGTCTGGCGGCTGTTGGGGGGCCGGGTGCACCGGCGCCTGCGCGCATATGCCAATGGGTGGTACACCTGTCCGCGGGACCCGAGCGCGATCGCCGAGCGGGCGCGGCAGGTGACGGAGATGGGCTACACTGCGCTCAAGTTCGACCCGTTTGGCAAGGCATACCTCGAGCTCGATCGGTCAGAAGAGAGGCTTTCATTGGCCATCGTGCGGGCAGTGCGCGAAGCCGTGGGGGACGATGTAGATATTCTGATCGAGGGACACGATCGCTTCTCCATGAGCACCGCCCTTCGACTTGGTCGGGCGCTGGCGGAGTTTCGGCCGATGTGGTTCGAAGCGCCGGTGAACTCCTACAACATCAAGGCGACTGTCGAGGCGGCGCGCGCTATGCCAATACCGGTGGCGAACGGCGAGCGACTGCAGTATCTCAGCGAGTTCTCCGCGCTGCTGGAGTCCGGCGTGGTGAGTATCGTTCAGCCCGAGCCGCTACGGTGCGGCGGCATCAGCGGCGTGATGAGGGTGGCGGCGCTTGCCCGGGCTCACGAAGCGCAGGTGGCCTGTCATCAGGCCCAGAGCCCTTTGAACACGGCCGTCAACGCACACTTGCACTGCACGATGCCACACTTCTTGATCCACGAGTGCTTCGACGATTTCCTCGTTCCGTGGGCGAGCGAGGTGTTCCGCGGTGTCCCGAAGGTGGTCGACGGCTACCTGGAGGTTCCCGACGCTCCCGGCCTTGGAGTCGAGTTCGACGAGAAGGAGGCCGCCAAGCACCCCTACGGCGAGGATAACATGGTCCGCTTGTTCGAGGTGGGATGGGAGAGCCGCGAGCGGTAGGGCGGGTAGGGCATCGGCATTCCGGAGGCGAAGGCGAAGCGCTGCAGTCAGCTACCGCGGTCAGGCGGCGACCGCACTTCCACTGGTAAGCAGCGGGTCAGAAGCAGCGGGTCAGTCAATCTGTCGGACAAGAGCACCATATCGTCATGCGAGAGGAGAGTATCTGACATGGAACGCGGGTCCAGAGCCGAGCAGACGTCGAGCGAGGAGCAGGGGAACAGCTATCGGGATGGCATTGCACTGAACTTCATGAGGCCAGATGTGGGCAGGCCGGGCAACTACGATTTCGTGAACAGCGGGACCTGGCTGGTATCGCAGTTCAAGGAGATGGGCATCGGGTGGAACCGTCTGGCCTTCTCGTGGGTGCTGGCGGAACCGGAGAAGGGGAGCTTCAACTGGGAGCCTTACGACCGGGTCATCGAGGCCTGCGACGCCGCGGGAATCCAGATCCTGGCGACGCTCGGCGGGCACTTCGACCGCCCGCCGGTTCCCACCTGGGCCGGTGAGTCGCTCGCCGATGTGGTGCGCAGCAATCCTGGGTATCTCGAGAGCTTCATCGAGGCCTGGGTCGAGCGATACAAGGGTTCGATCCACTACTGGGAGATGCTCAACGAACCGGGAAGCTTCCACAAGGGTTTGACGGTGATGGAGTATGTGGAGGGAATCCTGAAGGTTGGCTACAAGGTCGTGAAGGCGGCGGAGGCCGGCGCGGTCCTGCCCTGCGCCTTCGGGCAACTGCCCGTGCTCGGCGAGAGGGAGGAGTTCTGGGATGCGGCCCGGGGACACTACGACATTCACAACGAGCACATGTACGTGGACTGGGGGCTCTTCCGGACGAGGCCCCATGCGAGGCCCGAGGAGGCGGGGGTCCGGAAGTTCTTGGCGCTGACGGAGAAGCATGGGGAGGGGGACAAGCCCATGTGGATGACGGAGATCGGCTGGTGGGGGACCGGCAACATCACCTCGGACTGGGTCTGCGAGACCTATAAGCGCGACCCGATGATGCGGTCGGTTGAGTTCCAGCCTCGCTACCGGGGCGAGGACCTTCTCGACCATCCGGTGGTGCAGCGGGAAGATGCGCTGCGCGCCCGGTGGCTCGGGGATATGTACCGGCGGCTGCTGGCGGTGCCGAGGTGTGAGAAAGTGTTCCTCTGGGTCTCGATGGACGAGTTCGAGGGGGGATACGATCCCGACAGAATCTACGGAGGGAGCGAGGAGGGGAAACCGGCAAGCCAGGTTGATCTCTGGGGTGTAATCGCCGGAGACAAGACATGGCGGAAAAGCGCGTTTGCGCTTAAAGAACTGATCAGCGGCTCGTCGGGCGGACCCGGCAATCCTCCCAAGTCATAGGGTTCCAGAACTCGTCTCCGACGGCAAGTAGGAGCGGGGGCTAGTCGTCCTCTCCGGGCTCTTCGGACTGCTTGACGAAGTTCAGGCGGAGGTTGGTGAGGAGGTTCTGATAGTCCCTGGCCTCCTGTCCCTGTACGTGAGGCAGAAGCTTCTCGACGAGGGCGGTGGTGGCGTCGATGGCGACGCGGGCCTGCTCGATGTCCTTGCGAGTCTGGTTGGTGATGGGGTCGGGCTGGAGGCCCATCATCTGCCAGGCGACGGCTT
>JAUVSA010000018.1 GCA_030597345.1 Bacillota bacterium | reverse complement strand
CGAGGAGGGCGCGGACAACGAGGAGCGCGCAGAACGGACGAAGGGAGAGAAGAGCGCCGCCCCCGCCGGGGCGGGGGCGGAGTCGGACCGTCGGCGCGCGCGGGTGCGGCGCTGTCTTGGTGGAAGGCGCGGGTGCGGGGGCCGATTTCTTGACAGGGGTTACCGAATAACCTATGCTACGGGGTGAGGTATCGGCGGCTTCGGGGCCGCTGTGGTGTGAGCCGCTGGAGCGGGCAGTTGGGCGGATGAGGCAATGGAGAGGCAGGGAACGTATGGCGGCGTTGCGGGGGCTTTTCTAGCATTCTCGCTGCTGCTGATGGTGCTGGCGATCGGCTTTGTGGTGGGGCGAGTGATGGTGGCGCGCATGTATGTGGGGGCAGCGCCAGACATCCAGAGACAGTCCGTGAGAGAGCCGGAGGCGATGGCGCAGATTGCTGAGGAGCGCGCCCTGCTCCCGGGATCGGTGTATGTGCCGCCGCCCGCGCCGCCAGAGGAACCGGCGGAGGAGATGGTGGAGAGAGAGGGGCCAGAGGCGGAGGTGGAGGGAGATGCGGGCGGGCAGGTAAGGGTAATGGAAGGGGCCGCGGCAGCGCCCGCGGAGGCGGTAGGGGTGGAGGGGCCGGCGCCTGCGGTGCCGATAGCGCCGCCGCCACCGCGGCCGGCGAGGCCGACGCCGGGCAGCGTGGGAGAGGAGTCGAGTCAGGCCAGATACTCGATCCAGATGGGGGTATTTGCGGCGCGGGAGGGGGCGCGAGAGGTGGCGGATGAACTGGCGCGAGCGGGATATCCGGCCCGGATTGAGGTGACGTCTACTGAGGAGCAGGCGCTTTATCGGGTGCTGACGGGTCGGTATCGGACGGAGTATGCAGCGCGCAAGGCAATGGACGAACTTCGGAGGGAGGGGTTTCCGGGGTTCTTGGTGGAGCACTGAGGACGCTGTCGATCGCGGGGGGGAAGACACGAGGTCAGCGGCCCGGGGTGTGACGAACGGATAGAGGGCCGGAGAGATCAGTGGCGGAGACGAAGAGACGGTGAGTGATAAGAAGCAAGATGAGAGAGAGCTAGAGGACGAGGAAGTTGCCGATGCTTCGGAGGCAGCTCTGGCGGAGGAGGTCGTAGCGGGAGAGGAGTCTGAAGTAGAGGTGCTGCAGGAGGAGCTGGCTCTGCTGGAGACGCAGCTTCAGGAGATGAGGGACCGGTATATCCGGGCGGTGGCCGACCTCGACAATGCGCGGAAGCGGGCGCGAGAGGCGATAGCAGACGGGCGCAAGCAGGCGGTGTCGGGGGTGTTGCTGGAGCTGCTGACACTGGTGGACAACTTCGAGCGAGCACTGGAAATGGCCAGGCCCGGGTCGGGGCGATCGGCAAAAGCACGGGCGGTTTACGAGGGGGTTGAGTTGATCTATCGGCAGTTGATTGTGGTGCTTGAAAGGCGAGGGGTAAGGCCGATAGAGGCGCTTGGGCGGGTCTTCGATCCGAACCGGCACGAGGCGGTGGCGCAGATCGCGGCGACGGCGGAGCAGAGAGAGGGGACGGTGGCGGTGGAGATACAGAAGGGGTATCTGTACGGGGATCAGGTGCTGCGGCACAGCCGGGTGGGAGTGGCGGTACAGGAGGCGGACGAGGTTCAGGAATAGGGGATGCGGGGCGAGGGAGGGGAGAAGAGGTAGCGCCGGATGGTTGTCGAAGAAAAGTGCGAACTCGGCTGGAGCAGAGCGAGTTCCTGACAGATGAGAGAGGTTTGACCGTGGCATCGCCGAGACGCAAGAGACGGAAGCTGTACAAGCGCGAAGTGGAAGGGGAGCAGTCCCCGGACAGTCCGCCCCCGGAGGCGGCGGGGGCATTGGGCGAGGAACCTACGGAGGCGGGGGGGCAGGAGGAGGCCCCTGAGCCGATCAAGGGAGAGAGTCCCATGTCGAGCATCGAAGCGACAGGCGGGGCAGTGATCCGGGTGATAGGGGTCGGAGGGGGCGGCAGCAATGCGGTGGACCGGGTGATCGAGGTGGGGCTGCAGGGGGTCGAGTTCGTAGTGGCCAACACCGACCTTCAGGCGCTGTCTCGGTCGCGCGCGGCAGTGAAGCTGCAGCTTGGGGTGCAAGTGACGAACGGGCTGGGGGCGGGGGGAGATCCGGAGATTGGTGCGCGCGCGGCGGAGGAAAGCCGCGGGGAGCTGAAGGAGGCGCTGGAAGGCGCGGACATGGTGTTCATCACCTCCGGGATGGGCGGGGGGACGGGCAGCGGGGGCGCGCCGATGGTGGCCGAGGGGAGCCAGGAACGGGGAGCGCGGACGGTGGGGGTGGTGACGAAGCCGTTCGGGTTCGAGCGGGGCCGGCGTCAGAGCATCGCGGAGGAGGGGCTGGACAATCTGCGGACGAAGGTGGACACGCTGATAACGGTGCCGAACGACCGTCTGCTTGGGGTGGTGCAGAAGAAGGTGACGCTGCTGGAGGCGTTCCGGCTGGCGGACGAGGTGCTGCGCGAGGGGGTGCAGGGAATCTCCGATCTGATTACGATTTCGGGTTTGATCAACCTGGATTTCGCGGATGTGAAGACGGTGATGCAGGACGCGGGGACGGCGCTGATGGGAATCGGCACGGGGACTGGGGAGACGCGGGCGGTCGACGCGGCGCAGGGGGCGATCTCCAGCCCGCTGCTGGAGACGTCGATAGACGGAGCGACTCGCATTCTGTTCAATGTGACAGGAGGGAGCGATCTGTCGCTGTCGGAGGTGGAGGAGGCGGCTCAGGTGATCCGGTCGGCGTCCGAGTCCCCGGACACGAACGTATTGTTCGGCGTCGTGATAGGGGAGGAGCCGCAGGAGGAGATACGGATCACGGTGGTGGCCACCGGGTTCGATCGGCGAAGGCAGATGCGGGGGGCGGAGGGGGATGCCAGCATTCCGGCGGTGGAACCGGTGCCGGAGGCCGATCTGGAGGTGCCGACGTTCTTGCGTAATCGGTAGCGGGTCTGGTTCAGGGTAGATCATCGCGGGCCTGGTTCAGGGTAGGCCATCAGTGGATTCGGCCGTAAGGTCGAATCCACTTTCGCGTGGGGGAGACGGGCAGGGATGGGCAGGAGGCAAGTGGCTAGGCCCTTCGGGCCGCCACCCCGGCCGGGCTCAGCCGGGCCTAGGGGCTCCTGGCCAACGGGCAACGGGATAGAACCTGCCGAAGGGAGGAAGGGGACGGCGGGCATGCAGAGACATGCCCGCCCTACAGGGGAAAGGCGGGATTCTTCGTCCGCCTTGGCGGACTCAGAATGACAGCATGGCGGGCATGGGTCCTCCTTCGCCAATGCTACTTACTCTGCGCAGTGGCTTCGCTACGCAGCACGAGGGCTTCGTAGGATCGAGATATGCCCGCTCTACCCGTGCATGCGAGGAGAGAGGTTTGGCGTGCTTCAAAGGGGGAGGTGGGGTTGCAGTGCGATAGGTTGGGCATGACTCGGAAGGGGGAGGGGTACCCTCCCCCTTCCGAGGCCTCCCCCACCGAACGGCGAAATTCCCCTCGGCTCTGCTCAGGGCCAGCTCCTCCCCTTTGAGGATCCCCCTCCGCTGAACGGCCAAGGGGCAATGGCGGGTATGGGAGCTGTGACTACGCGTCTCGGAGGCGGGCGGCAATGGCCCGGATGTGCTCGTGGGTGGAGCCGCAGCATCCGCCGATGAGGGTGGCGCCGAGCGCGCGCAATGGGGGGGCGGCCTCCGCCATCGTTTCGGGTGTCTCCGGGAATAGCACGCCGGACTCTGTTCGCTGGGGGCGCCCCGCATTCGGCTGAACGATCAGGGGAAGGGAGGTGGCCTCCCGGAACTTGGAAGCGATGTCAACGATCTCGGCGGAAGAAACGGTTCCGCAGTTAGCACCGACGACGACGGCGCCGGCGTCGTCGAGCTGCTGTGCCGCTTGCTCAGGGGAGACGCCGAAGGCAGTTCGGCCGTTGGGATCGAAGGCCAGGGAGGCGACGACGGGGAGGCCGGTTGCGGCGGCGGCCGCGACGGCGAGGAGCGCCTCCTCAATCGCGCTCATGGTCTCGACGATGAGGAAGTCCACTCCGGCACCGGCGAGGGCCTGGGCCTGCTCTTCGAAGGCAGCGCGGGCGGCGGCCTCCTCGAAGTCTCCGTAGGGTTCGAGGATGCGGCCGGTGGGGCCGATGCTGCCGGCGACGAAGGCGCGCTCGCCGGCCGTCTCGCGGGCGAGGGCGGCGCCAGCGGCGTTGAGCTCCGCAGTGCGATCTGCGATGCCGTGGCGGTCGAGGGCGGGGCGGCTGCCCTGGAAGGTGTTGGTCTGGAGGACGTCTGAGCCGGCCTCGAGGACGCCGCGGTGGGCGGCGCGCACTCGGTCGGGCTCGTCCACGTTGAGGAGCTCGAGAGAGGTGCCGGGGAGGTGGCCCTCGGCGCTGAGAGTGGTGCCCATGGCGCCGTCGCCGATGAGGAGGCCGTGCTGGAGTTGGTGCTTCAGCTTCGCTGTTCGGTCGTCGCCAGTCATAGTGCGGCGATTTTACCCTGACGCTTTTGTGAGTGTCAAGCAAGCGCACCAGCGCGGATGTGATGAGGAGGTGGGAGCGGCGGGGTTGGGCCGGAGGTGAGTTTCGGGAGTGAAGTGGTTGTCTGACAATTGCGCTGCCAGCGTCGCGAGACCGGACCAGATTCTTCGCTTCGCTCAGAATGACACCTGGCGGGGCGCAGGGACCCCGCCCTACAGAAGAGGATCGAGAGGCCAGGCGTTCTGGGGTTTATGAGACGGCCTCTGAACTCCCGAAACACCGGAAACACCGGGAAGTGTCAAGCAAGCGTGCAAGGTGACACTACCGCGGGAAGTGAACTACATAATGATGCCAGGATCAAGCGCAGGAGAGATGAGGATGGAGTTCGGGGTGATCGGCGGGACCGGCTTCTACAGCTTGGGCGAGGGCGCGCCGAGCAGGATAGAGGTGGCGACGCGGTATGGGTCGGTGGAGGTGGAGCGCGTGCAGATGGGAGGGGTGGCAGTTGCGTTCGTTGCGCGACACGGGAAGAGACACAACATCCCTCCGCACCGGGTGAACTACAGGGGAAACGTGGCGGCGCTGGAGGAACTGGGGGTGAAGAACGTGCTGGCGACGGCGGCGGTTGGATCAATGTCGGAGGCGATGCCGCCGGGATCGCTCGTGCTGTTGACGCAGTTTCTGGATTTCACGCGGGGGCGAATGAGCACTTTCTTCGATGGCGACGGCGGCGACGTCAGACATACCGACGTGACAGAGCCATACTGCGGGCACCTGCGGGCGGAAGTGCAGGGGGCAGCGGAGGTGTTGGGAGAGAGAGTTCACCCGGAGGGCGTGTATGTATGCGCGGAGGGGCCGCGCTTCGAGACGGCGGCGGAGATAGAGATGTTCAGGCGGCTGGGCGGGGATGTGGTGGGGATGACAAGCGTGCCGGAGGCAGTGCTGGCCCGGGAGGCGGGGATGTGCTATGCGGCGGTGGCGATAGTGACGAATTGGGCAGCGGGGGTATCAAAAGAGCCGTTGAAACATGAAGAAGTAAGCGATTTCATGGGGACGCAGACGCCGCGGGTGAGGGCGCTGTTCGAGCAGGCAGTGAAGACCCACAAGGAGATCGCGGCGACGCCGGCCGCCACTTGTTCGTGTCGGATATGTGCGGAGGAGTAGGGGAGGAGAACGGGCGGGGGGCGCCCGTTTCGGAACGAGCGCTGTCGTGGGCGGCGCTGCAGCAAGTGGAAGGGGTGGGCGCGGGGACGATGCTGCGCCTGGCGCGAGTATTCGGGTCCCCGGAAGCGGCGCTGTGGGGATCCCGCGAGGACCTGGTCGGAAGAGGGAAGCTCTCGGCGCGGCAGGCGGAGCAGGTGGTGGGCATGCGGGAGAAGCTGGAGCTGGTGCAGGCGCGGATGGAGGCGTGGCGGGGCCAGGGGATAGCAGTGGTCGAGACGGATGATGTGGGATACCCGGACGGGCTGCGAGCTCTGCACAGCCCGCCGCCGCTGCTGTATGTGCGCGGCACGCTGACCCCGGAGGATGAGCGGGCGGTGGCGGTAGTGGGGACCCGGGAGCCCGACAGAGAAGGCGCGCGGGCGGCGAGGATGCTGGCGAAGGAGCTGGCGAGGCGAGGATTCACGGTCGTGAGCGGGCTGGCGCGTGGCATCGACACGGCCGGGCACCGGGGGGCACTGGGGACGGAGGAGGGGAGGACGATTGCGGTGCTGGGGTGTGGGCTGCTCGAGATCTATCCGCCAGAGAATGGGATGCTGGCGAGGCAGATTGCCGCTCGTGGATGCCTGGTGGCGGAGGCGCCGCCGGAGACGCGGGTGAATCGGCGGCTGCTGCTGGCGCGGAATCGGCTGCAGGCGGCGCTGTCGCGGGCAGTGATCGTGGTGCAGGCACATGCGGAGTGCGGGAGCATGGTGACGGCGCGGCACGCGGTGCAGTGTGGGCGGATACTGTTTGGGGTGCCGTGGAGTGAGCCGCCGTTTTCGGCGGGATGGGAGCGGCTGCGGGAGATGGGGGCGCAGCCGATTGGGCAAGATGGGGACTTGGAGGCGCTGGTGGAGGAGATGGAGGGGGGGGCCAGAGAATCCGAACAACGATCGCTGATGTAGATGGTGCAAGCCCCACCCCTCGCCCTGCGATGGTGGGCGAGGGGTAGGCTACGGAGATTCGGAGGGGCGCGGGCGACGGGGCAGGAAGTGCCCGACCAGCAGGAGGAGGGCGCAGAGGGCGAGGGAGACGAGGGTGATGATGCGGCCGATGATCAGGCCGCGAGGATGGTAGAGGAACTCGATGGTGTGCTTTCCGCTGGGGAGGAGGGTTCCCATGAGCACGGTGTCTACCTGAACCAGTGGGGCGGAGGCGCCGTCGAGGCGAGCGATCCATCCGGGGTCCCAACGCTCATTGAGCACCAGCAGGGCATCGCCCGGGGAGTCCGCGCGAACGATTATGTGTTCGGGGCGGAGGTCCTCAATGGTGAGAGTCGCCGACGGTACGCCCTGCAGGCGCGCGCCCCCCAGAGAGCCCTGAACGACGGCCGTCCGGCGGAGGCGGTCGGCACGGGCGAGGGCGATGGTCGCGAGCAGCGCCTCTCGTGAGTCTGCGGCCTCTGTCACCTCACCGACCAGGAAGGCGCGAGGGAGGGCATCCGCGTTCCGGTAGATAGTGAAGGGTGGGACTTCAGTGAAGGGCGCAATGGATGGGAGTCCTGAGATGGTCTGCTGTGGCGCCACGACGAGGTGGCGGGCGCCGACGAGTGAGAGCAGGTGCAGGTCGCCAGCCTGCACGGCCTCCCCGATGGCGGAGGAGAAGAACGGGACGTGATCGGGGTCGGTGAAGCCGGCGTAGCCTCCGATGGTGCGAAGCCCGAACGACTGCGGGACGCTGGCCGGGAGGTAGATGCGGGCCTCGAGCCAGCCATCTGGATTCTCGGCCCAGCCACCGGCAGGGAGCCAATCGGCCCAGATGGTGATGGGTGGCAGAATGAGGGAGCGGCCCCACGTGTGATCTTCCTTCAGTGCCTGCACGACCGCCGGTGTGTTGGTGTAGACCTCCGGGCCGGCGAGAGGGGCGAGGGGGCGGTCGAAGTGTAAGAGGTTGAGGCCTGACAAGTGCGCGATGACGACGGCGCAGAGGGTCAGGCGGCGGCCCTGGGCAAGCCAGCGGAGGCGAGCGATGGCCTCCCAGCCATAGCCGACGAGCAGGGCGGCGGCAAAGGTGAAGAGGAACACGAAGCGGGCCGGGACGCGGAAGTCGGCGAAGCCGGGAAGGAAGCGGAGGAGCTGGTAGGCCGGGTTGCCGTGGGCGCAGGCGAGGAATAGCGCGGCGAGGGCGAGCCCGGCGAGCGTCCAGCCGCGGCGGGATGCGCCTCCGATGAGGGCGAGCGCGAGGGGCAGGATGCCGATGTAGAGGACGTACTCCCAGTAGTAGCGCTCACCACGATAGGTGTTGAAGGCCGGGGTGCCCTGCCAGTTCGGCGCGATGAGACCGACGAGGTGGCGGGGGAGAAGGGAGAAGGAGGTGATGTAGGAGAGGTCGCCGCGTTGGCCGTGGGGCGCTGCGGCCGACAGGTCGGCGGTGAGGAGGAGCTGGACGGCAGCGAGGCCGAGGCCAAGGACGAAGGTGATGAGGAAGACGGCAGCCGCGCGCCGGATGGCTCTCGGCTCATGGCGACGACGGGATTGCGTGAGTCGCCACACGATCCAGAAGATCACCGCGAGGGAGGTAAGGAACAGGGTCTGGGGGTGGCCGCAGAGGGCGGCGGCGGCCCAGGTGAGGGCGGCGAGAGGGGCGTTGGGCAGCACGCGTCCGCGGCAGGCGCGCTCGACGAACAGGATGGTGAGAGGGAGCCAGGCGGCGGCACAGATGAGGCTGACGTGGTGGAGATGAGCGAAGAGGTAGCCGCTGAATGAGAACGTGAAGGCGGAGAAGCACGCGCCCAATGGGGCCATGCCAAGGGCGCGGGCGAGGAGGTACATGGAGACGGCGGCGAGGAGAAGGTGGGAGATGATGAGCCAGTTGACGGCGCCGGGGGAGGGGAGGAGCCAAGAAATCAACAGGGAGACCGGATAGAAGGCGGCAATCTGGCCCTCCGCCGCGATGGGGTAGCCGCAGAAGATGTAGGGCGACCAGAGGGGGAGCCGACCGGCTCTGAGGGCCTCGTGCATGAAGGCCTTGGCAGGCTCGAAGAGGTTGCACATATCGCTGTGGACCGAGAAGCCTCGAAGGAGGGCCGCGCGCCAGAAGAAGGCGAGGTGCAGGAGGACCAGCGAGACAATAGCGAAGGCATCCACGCGGCGCGGCACAGAAGCGCCGCCCTCCTCCGCGCCCTCATCCCGTCCTGCATTCCTCTTTCTCTTGCGACGCATCGAGCATCTTCTTTCTCGCAGGGCGGAGACGATACCTACCTGGGTCTCTGGTGCACAGCTCGCTCGGCGCGCATCCGCGCGCTGCCGTTCGAGCGGGGGAGGGGAGAGACAGCCTCCATTCGCGATGACCTGATGGAGGGGCTGGCGGGTCGGGATTAGGTCCGATAATGTATCTTATGTTGCATTTCCCACCGTGCGGGGGAGAGGGGCATCGGTGACCCCGCCCTACAAGGGTTGGGTAGCAATGGGCTGGGTAGTAGTGGGCTGGTAGTAGTGGGCGGGGTGGCTAGGTGTGAGCGGTGGCGACGTAGAAGACGCGATCGCTCTTGGGGGCCGGCGGGATGAACTGATACGCTTCGTAGGTCTGAACTTGAGCGAAACGTGCGTTAGAGAGGTAGTCGCGGAGCTCCTGGTCGGTGTAGGCGCGCTGTCGGTGAACGGCTGATATCTTCTCGCCGGTGGCGAGGACATGGAAGTCCATCCTTATGCGACTGAGGTGACTCCGCTTGTTGTACTTGCTCTTCCACTTGTACTCGACGGCGGCACCTGGGGGGTTTTTCTGGGTGAAAAGCTCCGCCTCGAGCGCTTGGACGGTGTTGACATCGAAGATGAAGAGCCCGTTGGGCTTTAGCGCTGCGCGCACGTTAGCAAACGTGTGTTCGAGGGCGGGTGGATCGGTGATGTAATTGAGGCTGTCGTAGAGGCAGACAGCGTGGTCGAACTCGGGGGGAAGCTGGAAGTCGCTGAGATCCCGGCAGAGGAAGACTACGGGAAGGTCGCGGGCGCGGGCGTTCCGGCCAGCCTGGCGCAGCATTGGCGCCGAGCGATCAATGCCGGTGACGGAACATCCCTGAGCGGCAAACTGGAGGGCGAGGGAGCCAGTGCCGGTGGCGAGGTCCAGCAGCTTTTCGCCGGGGAGAATGGGGCGGCCGGAGCGGAGGGCGAGTTGGGCGACGTATTGGGCCCACAGGTCGTAGGGGACATTCTCCATGAGAGCATCGTAGTGGGGGGCGATGCGGTCGAAGGGATCGGCTTCGCTCGCCTTCACATGGGGCATTTGCGGCGACTCCTCCCCTACTCCGCTGGGCGGCCGTGAATGTAGGCGGCCGTGAATGGGAACTGGCGGCCGACGGGGTCGACCTCTTGGTCGGAGGCACCAGCTTGCAGGCTGGTCGGAGGCACCAGCTCACTAGCTTGCATGATGACGACCATGGCAAAGAAGTCCGGCTAGAGGGTGTCGCCGTCGATCTGGCTTGCCCGGTCGAGGACTCCTTCGGTGGCGTAGATGGGAACCTCGGCGCGGATGGCGAGGGCAACTGCGTCGCCGGGGCGGGCTGGGAGTGAGAAGTCGCCGCGGGCGGCTCGCAAGTGGATGCTGGCGTGGAAGTCGTCCTCGGAGGCATCGTCTATGACGACTCGGTCGATGGTCGCAGAGAGCTTCTCCACGAGGCGGAGCGCGAGGTCGTGGGTGAGGGGGCGGTGGACGATCTGCTCCTCCAGGGCGATGTGGATGGCGAAGCCCTCACAGGAGGCAACGGGAAGGCGCAACTCGCGATCGGTCGAGTCTTTGAGCAGCAACATGGGAGTGTGCTGCTTCTCGTCTCCGACTTCGAGGTAGTGCTCGAAGACGCCGACGATCTGGAGCTGGACTTCATCCCGTTCCGGGGTCATGGGCGCTATGTCCGGCGCTACAGAACGGCCGGATCACTTGGATTCCTTGCTGAGCTCCCGCTGAACCCACTTGAGGAACTCAGCGTTGGAGGAAGTCTTGCGCAGGCCGGTGAGGAGAAGCTCGGTGGACTGGATTACGTCGAGGGAGTTGAGGACGCGGCGGAGCTGGTAGACGCGGGTGAGTTCCTCGTCGGAGAAGAGGAGTTCCTGGTGGCGGGTGCCGGAGCGAGGGATGTCGACGGCCGGGAAGGTGCCGCGGTCGGCCATGGAGCGGTCGAGGACGAGCTCCCAGTTGCCGGTGGCCTTGAACTCCTCGAAGATCATATCGTCCATGCGGCTGCCGGTTTCGACGAGGGCGGTGGCGATGACGGTGAGGCTGCCGCCCTCCTCGATGTTGCGGGCAGATGCGAAGAAGCGCTTTGGCCGGTAGAGAGCGCTGGGGTCGAGGCCGCCGGAGAGGGTGCGGCCGCTGGGGGCGACGGTGAGGTTGGAGGCACGGGCGAGGCGAGTGAGGGAGTCGAGGAGGACAACAACGTCCTGGCCGGCTTCGACGAGGCGTTTTGCGCGCTCGAGGACGATCTCCTGGAGCTTGAGGTGATTCTCGGGCACCTCGTCGAAGGTGGAGGCAGCGACCTCGCCATCGACGGATCGGCGGATATCGGTAACCTCCTCGGGCCGCTCGTCTATGAGAAGGACGAGGAGGTGCACTTCGGGGTGGTTGGCGGTGACGCTGTTGGCGATGAGTTTGAGGAGGGTCGTCTTGCCGGCTTTGGGTGGGGAGACGATCATACCCCGCTGGCCCTTGCCGATGGGAGCGACGATGTCGATGAAGCGGCCGGAGGTGTTCTCGGGGGTGGTTTCCATGCGGAGGCGTTCGCTGGGGTAGATGGGGGTGAGCTCGTCGAAGGCGATGCGCTTGCGGGCGACGTCGGGAGGTAGCCCGTTGAGGGCCTCGAGCTTGAGGAGGCTGTAGTAGCGCTCGCCGCTCTTGGGGAGGCGGACGGCGCCGACGATGGTGTCGCCGGTTTTGAGCCCGAAGCGCTTGACCTGTGACTGGGAGACGTAGACGTCTTTGGGGCTGGGCAGGTAGTTCTTGACTCGCAGGAACCCATACCCCTCGGGCAATATTGCCAGGATGCCCTGAGTCCATATGAGGCCGTTCTGCTCGGCCTGAGCACGCATGATCTGCAGCACTAGGTCTCGTTTTCGGAGCTTGCTGCCATTGGTTACCGAGAGATCCTTGGCGATCCCCTGGAGGTCGTCAACGGTCTTCGATTCGAGTTCTGCGAGTTCGAGCACTTATTCCTACCCCCTATGGGTGTGGGAGGGCGAAGTCTGCCTGGTAGCTTCGCGGCGCGGGGACTGCCCTTCGGGAGGATGTCAGGACAAGCCCGTGCCGGTCTGCGGCGAGCAGACGCCGCCGCGATTATGCTAGCTGTCGGTCTGGGTCAGGCGGCTGGGTAAGTGGTTCGCATGGAAACTGCGGGGGTCCGGGATTTCCGCGCGCCCGCGCACACCTTCGCCGCCGTGGGGCCTAGACCGAATCGAGCGATACAAACCTCTGAAGAATTAACTGGGATTCCACCGCGCGCATTATACCACAACTCGGCGGCAATGTACACCCCGAGCGGTGGATTTTGGCGGCCAAAGGTCACTCCAGGTCGTCCGGGGGAGTGCCGCGGCCGGCGTAGATTTCAGGCTTGAGAACGGCGATGAAGGGCAGGTTGCGGTAGCGCTGGGCGAAGTCGAGGCCGTAGCCGACGACGAAAGCGTCGGGTATCTGGAAGCCGAGGTAGTCGGCTTTGGCTTCGATGCGGCGGCGGCTTGGCTTGTCGAGGAGGGCGACGACCTTTACGCTGGCGGGCCTGCGAGCGCGCACGGTGTCGAGGAGGTAGTGGAGGGTGAGGCCGGTATCGATGATATCCTCGACGATGAGGACGTGCTTGCTCTCGACGTTGGTCTCAAGGTCCTTCATGATGCGAAAGATGCCGCTGGAGGAGGTGTCTTTTCCGTAGCTGGACCAGGAGACGAAGTCAACGGTGCAGGTGAGGTCGAGGTGACGCATGAGGTCGGCGAGGAAGACGAAGGCGCCGTTGAGAACCCCGACGAGAACGGGGTTCTTGTCGCGGTAGTCGTGCGTGATCTTCTCTGCCAGCTCCTTCACCTTGGCCTGGATTTGCTCTTCGGTGAAGAGGATTTCCTTGATATCGGAGGTCATGGCGAAGCACCTCGTTCCCAGTCGATGGTACCTGCTGTCGGTCCCGCGACCATCTCACTCCCACTCGATGGTGGCAGGAGGCTTGGAGCTGATATCGTAGACGACTCGGTTGATGCCGGACACTTCGTTTATGATGCGAGTGCTGATGCGGGATAGGACTTCGTAAGGGAGCTGCGCCCAGTCGGCGGTCATGGCGTCATCGCTGGTGACGGCGCGCAGGACGATGGTGCTTCGGTAGGTGCGCTGATCACCCATGACGCCCACGCTCTTGACGGGTATGAGGACGCCGAAGCACTGGAAGAGACGACGGTAGAGGCCGGCGGCCATGATCTCGTCGATGATGACAGCATCGGCCTCACGCAAGATATCGAGGCGCTCGGCGGTGATCTGGCCGACGATGCGGATGGCAAGGCCCGGGCCGGGGAAAGGATGGCGCCAGACGATCTCGTCGGGGAGCCCGAGCTCCTCCCCTACTCTGCGGACTTCATCCTTGAAGAGATAGCGGACCGGCTCGACGAGTTCGAGCTTCAGAGTCTCGGGGAGGCCGCCAACATTATGATGGGTCTTGATGCGGGCCGCCTCGCGGGTGCCACTCTCGATGACGTCGGGGTAGAGAGTGCCCTGAGCGAGGAACTGGACGTCGCCGAGCTTGCCGGCCTCCTCTTCGAGCACATTGGCGTACTCTTCGCCGATTATCTTGCGCTTCTCCTCGGGGTCGAGCACGTCCTGGAGGCGAGAGAGGAACCTCTCCTGGACCTGCACGTGAACGAGGTTGACCTGGAAGTTCTCGCCGAAGGTGCGCGCGACTTGCTCGCCCTCGTCCTTGCGCAGGAAGCCGTGGTCCATGAAGATGCAGGTAAGCTGGTCGCCAATCGCCCGGTGGATGAGAGCAGCGGTGACGGCCGAGTCAACGCCGCCGCTGAGGGCACAGACGACCTTGCCGGAATCCACCTGGTCCTTGATGGCGCGGACGGCAGTGGTGACGGCGGAGACGGTGGTCCACGTCTCGCGGCAGCCGCACTGCTGGTAGAGGAAGTTGCGGAAGATCTCCATTCCCCAGGGAGTATGGACGACCTCGGGATGGAACTGGACGCCGAAGAGGCGGCGGGATCGGTCGGACATGGCGGCGAGGGCGCTGGCGGTGCGAGCGGTCTCGATGAACCCAGGAGGGACGCGCTCCGCCCGGTCGCCGTGGCTCATCCAGGCGATCAGGCGCGGGTTGAGGTCCTGGAAGATGTCGCCGGCGTCGAGGACGGTGAGCTCGGTCTTGCCGTATTCTCGGCGGCCTCCGCCGCGGACCTCGCCGCCGAGCATCTTGGCCATTAGCTGCATGCCATAGCAGATTCCCAGAATGGGTATGCCGGCCTCGAAGAGCTTTGGATCGCAGAGCGGGGCGTCGTCATCGTAGACGCTGCTCGGGCCACCCGAGAAGACGAGGCCTTTGGGACGGCGGGCGAGGATTTCGGCGGTGGGGGTGTCGTGAGGCAGGATTTCGCAGTAGACGTGGCACTCTCGAATGCGACGGGCGATGAGCTGCCCGTACTGGGCGCCGAAGTCGAGAACGATGACGAGCTCGTCAGGTTTGGCCGTCGACTGGTCTGTCACAGTGTAGCTACCCGAAACTCCTCTATGGGGCGCCTCCGAGTGCTTGGGCGCGCTGGACGGACTTGCCCTCGGTGGGGAGAGCGGGGGCGACGACGATCTCGGTTTGCTGCATTTCCCGGAGGGTGCGGGCGCCGCAGGATGCCATGGAGAGGCGAAGGGCGCCAAAGAGGTTCATGGTGCCGTCGTCGCAGTGGGCAGGTCCGAGGAGAATTTCCTTCATGGGGCCGGCGATGCCGACGTGGATGCGGGTGCCTCGGGGCAGGCCCGTGTGGCCGGTGGACATGCCCCAATGGTAGCCGCCGCCAGGGGCCTCCTCGGCCATGGCGAGGGGGGATCCGATCATCACGGCATCGGCGCCGGCGGCGATGGCTTTGGCGATGTCGCCCCCCACACGCATGCCGCCGTTGAGGATGATGGGAACGCGTTTTCCGCTCTCACGCTGGTAGTCTTCTCTGGCCGCGGCGCAGTCGGCTGCCGCGGTGACCTGGGGGACGCCAATGCCGAGGACGCGGCGGGTGGTGCAGGCCGCGCCGGGCCCGACTCCCACGAGGACGCCGTCGGCGCCAGCGCGCATGAGGTCCAGGGCGGCCTGGTAGCTGACGCAGTTCCCGACAAAGACCGGCGCCTGGACGAGGTCGGCCAGGCGCCTGAAGTCGAGGCTCTGGTAGCGGGAGGAGATGTGACGGGCGGTGGTTACGGTGGACTCGACGACGAGGAGGTCGATCTTCGCGGATCCGATGAGTTCAGCGGCGTGGAGAGCGGTGATGGGCGTAGGAGATACGGCGACCTTCGCGCCCTTCTCACGCAGTTCGGCCACGCGCCGGAGGATGAGATCGTCTTTGAGGGGCTCCTGGTAGGCCGCCTGGGCGACAGCGACAACGTCCTCGGGGGCAGCCGTGGTGATTCGCTCGAACACCGGCGCAGGGTCTTCGTAGCGACACAGGAGGCCCTCCAGACGAAGGACGCCGATTCCGCCAAGTTTGGTGAGAACCGCCGCGGAGTGGATATCGACCACCGCGTCCATGGCAGAGGCGAGGACGGGGAGTTCGAGGCGGATGCCGGCGAGTGCGCAACCGAGGTCCACGTCGGCGGGATCGAGGGTGGTTGCGCCGGGCACCAGGGCGACGTCATCGAAGCCGAAGGTCTGTCGAGCTTCTCGTCCGCGACCGATCGATATCTGCACGTCAGCAATATCCT
>JAUVSA010000045.1 GCA_030597345.1 Bacillota bacterium | reverse complement strand
CGTCACGTGGTAGATCAACCACTTGCTGGCAAAGCCGTTGAACGGCGGTAGGCCCGCGATTGACAGAGACGCGATGACCGCGGTGATGCACGTGAGAGGCATGACCTTCCCCAGCCCGGACATCCGGTTGAGATTCGTCTCGCCGGTGCGCAGCAACACGGAGCCCGCGTTGAAGAACAACAGGGCCTTGTAGCAGACATGGTTGACAAGAGGGAAAACTCCTCCCATGACTGCCAGCATGCTCAGCGCGGGATTGATGGGCAGCAAGTAGATGCCCGTGCCGATCGCGAGCAGCATATAGCCAATCTGCCCGATAACGTGAAAGGACATCAGTCGCTTTGACCCGTCCTGCGCCAGCGCTGTGAGCGTGCCGATGAAGATCGACCCGGTTCCGAAGACCGCGATCACGATTCCCCACACGCTCGAGAACTCGGATGCTGGCAGCATCTCGAGGCACACGCGCAGCAAGCCATAGACCCCAAGCTTTGTCATGCTCCCACCAAAAGCCGCAGCTGCCCCAGTCGGAGCCGCCGGATAGGCATCCGGAAGCCAGTCTCCAAAGGGCAAGATCCCCGCCTTCGTCGCGAACCCAACGAACAAGAGCGCCAGCAGCACGTGCAGCAAGACGGGGTTGGCGACCGCCAGCTCCCCGATCGCAGCCCTTGCTGCCCCGAAGCTGAACGAGTGCGGCTGCGACGTCTGCCAGAGCACGATAATGGCGATGAGTATGAGTGCGCTGGCAGCGTGCGTCATTATCACATACTTGATGCCGGCCCGGAGAGTGGCCCGGTTCTCCTTCTCGAAGATGACCAGGAAGTACGAGCAGATGGTCATGAACTCCCAGAAGACCAGGAAGAACAGCCAGTCGGCCATGCAGACGACCCCGACAATGCCGGCGAAGAACAGCAGCAAGAGTGGATAGTATCGCAGCAGATCCTGGTCCGGGTATCGCCTCATGTAAGAGATGGAGTAGAGGGTGACTAGAGTCGATATGACCGAGATGATCAACAGGAAGAGCGCGCTTAGCTGATCGATCTGGTAGCTAAGGGAGGCGCCGATTATGGGAAGATCGATCAGCGTGCCCGTCACAGACTTGGCGTCGGCCAGCAGCACCGAAAGCGCGGCCGGGAAAATCAGCACGCTGGCGGCCAGCACGAAAACGAAGGAGAGCGGGCCGACCGCCTCGCGGCGGTGCGCCGTCAGGGCTGCCACAGCAGCTCCCAGTACCAGAATCGCCGAACCTATGAGGACTACTTGCGCCGGGCTCATTCCGTCACCTCTCGCATTCCCCGACTTGCTACGGCGTTATTAGCTTCACCAGCGGCACGCCGAAAATCGGGGCCGCCACGCACAGTATCATTCCGATTACCAGCGCCGCGCTCATCGCTCGCGGCGGATCGGCCGCCCCTGCCACGGCCGGCGAGGGAGCGCCCATAAACACCCGTTGGGCAATCCACAAGAACCAAGAGAAGCTGATGACGCTCTCGGCCGCCAGGAGCACGAGAATAACAGCGCCGTTCGGCACCGACAGAGCCCCCGCAAAAATGAACAGTTTGCTCCAGAAGGTGGCGAACGGCGGCACTCCTGTCACCGCCAGCGCGCCAACCACGAAGGCCGCTGCCACCAAGGGCATCTTGCTTCCCAGGCCGCTCAACTTGCTGATGTGGCGAGTCCCCGCGCCGTAAGCGATCGCTCCCACGCACAGGAAGAGGGTGCCCTTGGCCGCGCTGTGGCAGAGGATGTGGAGGATTCCGCCCTGAATGCCCAAGGTGGACCCAAAGACACCGAGCGAACACCCGACGAGCACATACCCGAGGTGAGCGATAGTCGAGTACGCGAGCAGCCGCTTCAGGTCATCCTGTCGGAAGTAGCTGACGATCGCCATGAAGATCGTCACCATGCCCATTATCGCCACCACCAGCCCCAGGTAGAGCGGGACCTCCCAGGCGGAGGTCAACAGACGTGCCACCAGGTAGACGCCAGCCTTCACCATGGCGGCGGCATGCAGATAGGCGCTGATCGGCGTTGGAGCCTCCATTGCATCCGGCAGCCAGGTGTGGAAAGGCACCTGTGCTGACTTAGCCCAGGCCGCCACCAGCAACAGCAGGAAGGCGGCGCCCCGCAACTCTACGCTCAAACGCCCGAGCGACTCGAACCCGAACCCCTGAGCGAACACAAAGAGAAGACACAGCGCCACCAGGAACCCCAGGCCCCCAACGTGGGTAAGCACCAGAGCTTTCATGCCCGCGCGCTGAGATACTTCAGTATGGGTGTGAGAGATAAGTGCCCACGAGCAGAGAGTGGTGATCTCCCAGAAGATGAACATCTGCAGCAGGTTGGGCGAGAGTACCACCCCTACCATGGCGCCGAGGAAGAAGAGCAGCCAGAAGTAATACCGATTCTCGCCCTCTCGATAGGGATGTTCCTTGTTCTTCCCGGTGAGGTAGTCCCCCGAGTAGAGGACGACCAGGAAGCCCATCACAGTGACCATCACCACCATCAGGCTGCTCAGCGGATCTATCATCAAGCCGAACAGCGGCTCCCTCCCGAGAGAGCCTGGCAGCCAGGGCAGGCCCCCGAGTGAAACCTGCCATCCTTCGGGATAGGCATTCCAGACCGCGAGGACGGCCAGCACGGCCGCCGCCGCGGAGACGAGGACGGCCAGCGACTTGCCTCCCCGAGGAAGCATGCCGCACACCAGGGCGCCGATGAACGGCAGAATCAGCAGCGTAACTACGAGTGCCTCCATGCTGCCTCCATCTCCCCCGGCTCGCACTCTGAGATAGCGCACTTCAACCAGGTGCTAACTTTGCACACGGCATCCCGCACCGCCGTGCTTGCCCTCGCCCCAAACCGCGTATCAGACGGCTGGATCCCCAGCACGGCCACCGCCTTGCCGTATTCCTCCTCGACGAATCGAGACAGCACCGCGAGGCCGGAGTCGTGCGTGGTCCCAAATCGCTCGGTCAGATCCTCAGAGGTGCAGAACGCGACCTCGCCCGCGGCGCCCCCGAAGTCCATCGCGTCCACCAGCAGCACCCGCTCCACGCGACCGTCGGCGGCGAGGCCCAGGTATCGCTCCGGCGCATCGCCGCAGTCCACCGCCTGCGGCGACTCCACTCGCGCGCACACCATCGGCCCAGCCGCGTCGTCGCCCCGCAGCGGATTCCCGATGCCCAGGATCAATACTCGTCCGCGCAGCCACCCAGCGAGCGCGCCCTCGACTGCATCGCCTCTAATCACTCCTCAAACTCCGTCATCGCCTTCATCTGCCGATACGTGAAAACAGGCCCATCCTTGCACACCCACTTATCTCCGATCATACAGTGGTTGCACTTCCCAATGCCGCATCGCATGTGCCGCTCCAGCGTCGTGACAATCGCCTCCTCGCCGAACCCCATCCCGGAGAGGTCCTGCACGACGAACCGGATCATGATCGGCGGTCCGCACACAAACGCCACCGCGTTCGGGACGTCGATCTCAACCTTCTGCAGGAGCGTGCCGACCACGCCCACGTTCCCGGTCCACCCCTCCGCCCCCACATCGACGGTCAGCAGACAGGTCATCCCTTCTTGCTGCTGCCACTCTTCCAGCTCGTCCCGATATACCAGGTCCTCCGCAGTCCGCGCGCCATACAGAACCGTAATCGAGGCGAACCGATCACGCTCCCGATACACGTCCTGTATCTGGGGACGCAGAGGAAAGAGGCCTATGCCGCCGCCCACGAACAAGATGTGCTTCCCCTCCACTTCCTCGAAGGGAAACGAGTTGCCCAGCGGACCCCGCACCCCCACCTGCCCCCCTTCACCCATCTCATGGAGAGCATCGGTGACGCGGCCAACCTTGCGGACGCTGAGATCAAATGTGTCTCGCCCGTGTCCACTGGAGGAGATACAGAACGGAGCCTCCCCCGCGCCGAACACGGATAGCTCTACGAACTGTCCCGGCCGGTACTGAAACGCCTTCCGCTCCGTCGGGTCGTCGAGCTGCAGGGTGAAAGTCGTCGTGTCGTACGTCTCCGGTTTCACCTTCTGGATGCTAGCTATCTTCGGCAAATACGGGTTGCTCACGTCATCACACCTCGCCGAATGCCTTCCGTCACGGCCGGCATATGGGCCCAGGCCATGCAGCCCACCACGCAGCGACCACAGCCCACACACGCCTGCCTGCCATTGCGCTCGGCCCACTGATGGCTTATCTTGTGGAAGAACCGGGCGCGAAGGCGATCCGAGCGTTCCGGCCGCGGATTGTGGCCGCTCGCCTCCCGCGCGTAGCAGTTGTTCAGGCAAGCGTCCCAGTGACGCTCGCGGACGCCCTCCGATCCATTCATGCGATCGGTGACGGTGAAGCACGAACACGTTGGACATAGGTAAGTGCACCCGCCGCACTCCGTGCACCGCATCGCGGCCTGCTCCCACACCTCCGGATCCACCTCGTTCATGGAGAGCTTTGCCATCGCGCCCGCAATATAGGACTTGAAATCTCCAAACGTCTTCTCCGCCTCCCGCGCCAAGCGGTAGCGGGCGGCTATCTGGTCCAGCTCGGCCGGAGCCAACAGGTCCTCGTTGGCCCGCGCCAGCGCCTCGCCGCGCTCGGACCCGATCTCCACCAGCATTCCCTCCGGCAGGGATGTCCACTGCTGGTCATAGCCCTCGGTCAGGAACGGGCCGGCATCGCAACACACACAGAAGCAAGTCTCTTCCGGCGCCTCCAGGCAGGTGAGCGCGATGACAGTCGAGCGCTCCCGTCGGCTCATGTAGTACGGATCGGGAATGTCTCCCCCGTACATCGCATCCATCACCCCAAGTCCCGTGACGTCACAGCAGCGCACCCCGAGGAAGACTCGCTCCCGTTCGTCGCACTCCGCCTCGACCTTGAGCCCACCGTCGGTGGAAAAGCGCAGCATCGTCTCTCGCTGCGGCAGCAGGAACCGCTTCAGCGGCTCTATTGCAGTCCCGTAATCCCACGCCACCTCGCCGGGAGACGAAACGGGGCCATAGAACACATCTGCAACCTCCACCCGTCTCGGGGCGACTACCTCCGCGCTCTGCATTAGCCGCGCTACAAACTCATCTATCCGCTCGTGCGGCAGCATGCGAGCCGTCATCCCTGCTCCTCCGTTCTTCACCGCGACAGCTCCCCGAAGCCCTTACTCAGCCGGACCGACGGAGATCGGCGTCGGCGCCAGCACCGGCCTCCCCCCTGCTTGGTCGGTCGAGATCTCCATGATGCCAAGGCGCGTCGCCTGATGGTGGGGCACCAGCGCTACGCCCGGCGGCGCTTCATCGGTCACTCGCACCTGCATCTGGCACTCCCCCTTCGGAGAAACGACGCGGACCGGTCGCCCTCCTCGCACCTGGAAGCGCTTGGCATCTTCCGGGTTCAAACACAGCATTCCATCGGGGTAGTCCTTGGTGAGCACCGTGAATTCCCCGGCCACTGTCAGCGTCTGGCTGACCATCACTTCCCCGTCCCACGGCCTCAGGGTTGGATCGGCCGCCAGCAACAGTGGATACTGATCGCTCGCGCGCAGCCCGGACGCGGCGGCCTCCAGCGCCTCCGCAGGAGGCGGGACAGGCATCACTTCCGCCTGCCCCCCGGCATCTCGCGCTTCCGGCGTAGCCCACCGAATCCCGCCGTTGACCGCCAACGGTGGGTAGAAAACGCCGGCGTAGATTGGCAGCAGATCGCTGATCTCCTCGAAGATCTGCTGGGGGCCTTCATAGGGGAACGGCTTGCCCATTGCCCGGCTCACATCGGCGATGATGCGCCAATCCTCCCGAGCCTCTCCGGGCGGACTCACTGCCCGGCGAGTCCTCTGGACCCGCCGCTCGAGATTCGTCCAGGTGCCATCCTGCTCCGCGAACGAGGCCGCCGGCAGCACCACGTGCGCCACGGAGGCGGCGGGACTCATGAAGATGTCCTGCACCACCAGGAAGTCCAGCGCCTCCAGCGCGGACAGCGTCGCCTCTGGGTCCGGGATAGAGCGCGTAATGTCATCGCCCATCACATACATCGCCCGCACTTGACCCGGCATCTCCCACGCGCTGAGCCCAACCCCTCGCGCCAGCTCGCACTGCCAAGCCTGCTCGAACCTCTGCACCGCGGCATCATCACCCAGCGACGCATAGCCCGGCAGCACGTCCGGCGCCACTCCCATGTCGCGGCAGCCCTGCAGATTGTTCCGGCAGAGTAGGCTCAGCACTGGGACCTGCCGCCTGCTGCCACCGGAACCGAGCACGGCAAGACTGTGCAGAGCCTGCACCGCCGCCCCACTCTGTGGCGACAGCGCCAGGCCGGCCGAGTAGACGATGACTGCCCGCTCCGAGGATAGGTACAGCCCAGCCGCCTGCCGCACGAGGTCCGCCGATACGCCCGTATCCGCCGCCGTCACTTCCGGGCTCATGTCGGCCACGCTGGCGCGCAGGTCCTCCGCCCCCGGCCTCCCCTCCCCGGCCATTCCCTGCTCCGCCAGCACGACGTGAAGAAGACTCGCTATCAGCCGAAGCTCGCCCCCCGGCCGCACGGGAAGATGCAGGTCCGCCAGGCGCGCCAAGGGATGCTTTCGAGTCGAGAGAGCGACGACGCGCAGCCCCCTCTGCCGGCCTTGGTAGATGCGAGCGCCAACGGCCGGGTGCTCCTCCGTGGGATCGCTCCCCACAAGCAGCACCAGATCCGCGTCGTCCAGCTCGGCAATCTGTCCGGTGCTCACCCCGGCCCGCCACGCCTCGCCCGGCTGCGGCGCATCGGGGACACATTGAATCCGCAGGCTGCAATCGATGTTTGGGGTCTGCAGCGTGCCGCGGGCAAAGCGCACCAGCGCGTAGTTGTCTTCATTCGTGCAACGGGCCGAACCCAGCACCCCGATTGCCTGGGGCCCATCCGTCTCCAGGGTCTTGCCCAGGCCAGCGACAACAGCGCTTCTCGCCTCTTCCCAGGTGGCCTCGACTAGTTCCGCCCCGCGTCGCACCAGCGGGCGAGTCAAGCGCCCCGGGTTGTCCACCACCTCGTGCGCATGCCATCCCTTGAGACACAGCCGCCCCTCTGCCACCGGATGCGAGCGACTGGGCGAAGCGCCGACCACAACCCCGTCTCTCACGTGCAGATAAAGACCGCACCCACAGCCGCAATACGGACAGACTGTCGCGATTTCAGCCAAGGCTCTGCATCCTCCCTCCGGCCATCAAAACCTCCGCTCCAGAGCGGCACACACTAGCCCGGTCGCTCCCCTGCAGCCTCTGCCCCGGCCGCCTAAGAAAGAGCGCCTCGCTCCAACAAGGCTTGAATCCCCCGACGCTGCCCTGTACACCTCTCTGCCACCTTGTCGCCCCCAACGCCTCCGCCACGTAGTTTGTGCCCTTTTTCACAAACTCCCAAACGCCTTCGCCCCTCCGGCTCACCAAGACCCAGGCCTTTTGTGCTCTGGTCTTCACAACTTGCCCGGCCGGCCGCTAGTGATCCCCAAGTGCACGGGCACACGAGGGATACACAACGAGGGCGATGAGTGCCCTATCCGCACTCACGCCCCACTGGTCCGCGTCCCCCAGTCACTGCTGCTCGTCAGCTCAGACGGCAAAGCGCGGTGGATTGTCCACCGCGATCCTTTGTGCAGAATATCACAAGCCCCACTCGCTGTCAAGGAGCGATAAGGTGGTGCCTGCCGACTCCGGCGCACTCGCCCCGAACCCGAGACCTCCTCCCCAAGGACCAGATGCGCGAATGTGCACAGACATATTCTCCCGCTTGACGCGGCTCCGCGGCCTCGGTAGAATCAGACCGGATACACCAGATCGGGCTGTCCAGCCCACACTCAAGGGAGGACGAACCAGCATGAAAAGCGGCGACTTTCTGGCCGGTGTAATCGTCGGCGCGCTCATCGGCGTGTCCCTCGGCCTTCTCTTCGCGCCGGATACCGGCGAGGAGACCCGAGAGCGGGTGATCGAGGGAGCTCGCAAGGCCAAGGACGCCGCTTCCGAGCGCGGACAGGCCTTCCTGCGCCGGGGCGAAGAGACACAGGAAGAAGAATAGCCCCAGCGCCTAGCGGCGGAGCAGGCCCAGAAAGCAGCCAAGGGGATGGGATTCGCAGTAGTTGCTCCAGCGCGACGTGAGGCAGTTCGCGCACCGCGGGTGATCCCGGTAGGCCCAACCGCCAAGGCGAGAAGATCGCCATTCGTGCCCACAAGCACGGCACTTCAGGACGCGAAACGCCTGCCAATCAGCGCGGTCGCAGACGCGGCAGGCCCGAGGGGGCCTGCCTGATTGCTCGGCCCGCCACTCATTGCCACAGAACCGGCATCTGAGAGTCTCCCCGAAGCGCACCTCCTCCGCGCGGCGGTCCACCTGCCCGTGGCGACACAAGAGCTGGTACTCTTCGGGGGGAAGATCGAAGGCGTTCTCCCGCGGCTCCGGCGGAACGGAGGCCGGTGTACGTTGGAGCAGTGCCTCGCAGAACGAACAGCGACTGCGCCGCGCATCCGTTCCGAGAGGAAGCGAGTTCGACTTGCCGCATCCGGCACAGACAACGATCTGCTCCAGTCCGGATTCCTCCCCCCGCGAAGACGCAACTACCAGACGCGCGCCGTCGTATGCGCGCCTAACTTCCGGGTTGCCGAGCACCCGGTAGGCCTCGTTCGCCAGCTTGGCGAAATCCTCTTTACCGCCCAGGTCGGGATGCGCGCGGAGCTCCCTCAGAATGACGCGATAGGCGGCCTTGATCACCGCAGGCCTCGCCCGCGAGTGCACCTGCAGGACTTCGTAGTAGTCGATGCGAGCGTTGTATTCGGGCACCGTTGAATCGGCCGCGCGTCACTCGCGGAGCCCGGCGCCAAGCTCCTGCTTCACGCCCGCCGCGATCTTCGCCATTGCGGCCTCCACCTCGGCATCGGTGAGGGTCCGGTCCCCGCGCCGGAAGGCGAGCGAGAAAGCCAGGTTCCGCTCTCCTTCCGCCAGCGGCCGACCCTCGTACGCGTCGAACACGGAGAGGGAATCCAGGTCCTCCCCTGCGGCACGCCGGATAACTTCCTCCGCCCGCTGGGCCGGGATATCGCGCGACAGGACAAGAGCAATATCGCGTATGACCGCGGGGAAACGGCTTATCGGCTCGTACTGCGGGACGCCCCCCGCCTGTTTCCGCAGCAGTCCCAGATCCAGCTCGGCCACGAAGACTGGATCGGAGAGGTCATAAGCCGCACCCACCTCCGGCCGCACCTCTCCCAGGCAGCCTATCGCCTCTCCCCCTAACATCACGCGCGCAGACCGCCCGGGGATCAGCGAGGCATAGGGCTCGGGAGCGAACTTCCCGAAGGTCCGCGCGACGGAAGCCAGCACATTCTCGATGACCCCCTTCAGGGCGTAGAAATCCCACCTCTCCAGCTCCCGCGGAACGGCCCAGCGGCCCCTCGTCATGATTCCGGTCACCGCGATGCCCAGATGCTGCGACTCCTCCGGCAGCTCCTCCGGCCCTCGCGGCCCATGGACGCGCCCGAGGTCAAAGACGCTGACATCTTCCACCCGGTGGCGTCGGTTGTGTGCGACCACCTCGAGCAGAGAGGTCAACAGCGTCGTGCGGAGCTGCGACCGGTCCACCGTCTTCGCATTGCCTATTGTCACCGCGCCCCTGAGCCTATGCTCCTCCGACATGCCGGCGTTCTTCGCCGCCTCCGGCCCCTCCAGGCTGGAAGTCACGCACTCGCTCAACCCCAGCCCAAGCATAAGGTGACGCACCTCCTGCTCGAACGCCAGTTCCGCTGACAGACCTCCCACGCCCCCACTGGCGCCCGGAACCGTCTCCGGGATGTTCTGATACCCGTGCGCCCGCGCCACCTCCTCGACCAGGTCGATCTCGCTCTTGAGGTCCTGCCGGAAGGTGGGAACGCGAACCCTCAGCATCTCTCCTTCTTCTACGCTCAGCTTGAGCTGCCGCAAGTGAGCCGCCATCTCGGCGACGGACAGATCGAGCCCGAGCAGGGCATTGGCCCGCGCCGGCCGCAGCACGATCTCGGCCTCCCGCACCGGATCGGGATACGCGTCCACGACGCCCGACGCGATCTCCACCGGCGACTCGCAGAACTCCGCCATCAGTTCGCAAGCGCGATCCAGCGCGCGGATCGTCCCTCCGGGGTCAACGGTCCGCTCGAAGCGATAAGATGCTTCAGTGCTTAGCCCAAGCGAGCGTGCCCCCCGGCGCACCGTCCCCCCGGCGAAGTGTGCCGACTCCAGCAGCACCTCGGTCGTCCCGCTGTGTATCTCGGTGGACGAGCCCCCCATGATCCCCGCCAGCGCGATCGGCCCGGTGGAGTCCGTGATCAGCAGCACCTCCGGCGTCAGCTCGCGTTCCTCGCCGTCGATGGTGACGAGACGTTCTCCCCGGCGCGCCCGGCGCACCACGATCTCCGGGATACCCTCACCGGGCGGACGTCCGAGAAGCTGATAGTCGAAGGCATGGAGTGGCTGACCGAGTTCCAGCATCGCCAGATTAGTCGCGTCCACCACGTTGTTGACGGGCCGCAGTCCGCACAGCTCCAGGCGCCGCTGCGCCCAGGCCGGAGCCGGAGCGATCTTGACATTCCGCACGATGCGCGCCGAGTAGCGCGGGCACAGCTCCGGGTCCGCCAGCACTATGCTCGCCAGCCCTTGAGCCGCCGGCCCCGTCTCCGTGATCCGCGGTTCCCGCCGGCGCGCCTCCACCCGCAGCGCCCTCGCCCGCTCCCGCGCCACCCCGAGCGCGGAGAGGCAATCCCCCCGGTTCGGCGTTACCTTGCTGTCCAGCACCTCGGTGCCGCCGGCTTCCTCCACCGCCTCCACCTCCAGCCCGCCATCGGTCCGCGTCGTGGCAAGCTCCCCCCCCG
>JAUVSA010000197.1 GCA_030597345.1 Bacillota bacterium | reverse complement strand
CGGCGCCGTGGCCGTCACCGAATACCGCGACCAGGGCTACCTCCCCGAGGCGCTGACCAACTTCATCTCTCTCCTCGGATGGTCCCCCGGCGACGACAGAGAGATCCTCTCCCGACAGGACCTCATCGACGCCTTCTCCGTCGAAGGGATAGGCAAGTCCGGCGCGGTCTTCGACTCCGAGAAGCTCGAGTGGATGAACGGCGTCTACCTCCGCGGCCTCACGCCCGACGAGTACCTCGCCCGCGCCCGCCCCTTCCTGGCGTCGGCCTTCGGCCACCTCGCCGAGCAGTTCGACCCGGAGTTCGTCTCCGGCGCTCTCCTCCTCGAGCAGGAACGGGCCAAGACCCTAGCCGAGCTCCCCGAGCTGACCCAGTTCTTCTTCCGCGACCCCGACAGCTACGACGAAAAGGGCGAGCGCAAGTGGTTCCGCCGCGAGGGCGCCGCCGACCTCCTCGCCGCCGTCCGCGCCGCCCTGGCGCGCCTCGACCCCCTCGATGTATCCGCCGTGGAGGCCGCTGTGCGCAGCGTGGCCGAGCAGCTGGAGCTGAAGGCCGGCCCCGTTATCCACACCACCCGCCTCGCCGTCACCGGCCGCACCAAGGGCCCCGGCCTCTTCGAGCTCCTCGCCCTCCTCGGCAAGCAACGGGTCTCCGACCGCCTCACCCAGGCCGAACAGCACGTTCGTCGCCTCGCATAACCCAGCCCATAACTGAATCGTTGGGCAGGAGCTTGCCTCCTGCCCCGCCGGCCGTTGTGGTAGCGCAGGTTTCCAACCTGCGTACCCGCCGCAGGCGGCTCATGTAGGGCGGGTATCGCGCCGCAGGCAGATGCCCGCGAACCGAATCTCGGCCCACTATTTACAACGCCCCCGGCCCGTGCTATCATACTGCCCGCCCGGCGGGTCCACCTGCGGCTAGAACGAGGGAAGCGGTCGGGCGGCCGCGGTGCCCAGCTAGTCGCTTCACAGAGGGTGGCGCTCGGCAATCGCACTATCATCGCAGTCCCGGTCACAAGGAGCCAATCGTGTCAGCGCCGAATGGCAGCCCACGGTTCGCTCACCTCCACGCGCACACCGAGTACAGCCCCCTCGACGGCGCCTGCCGCATCGACGACCTCGCCTCCCGCGCCGCCCACTTCGGCCTCGACGGCATCGCCATCACCGACCATGGCGCCCTCTATGGCATCGTCCCATTCTTCAAGGCCTGCCGCCATCGCCGCGTCAAGCCCCTCATCGGCTGCGAGGTCTACGTCGCCCCTCGCACCCGCTTCGACAAAGACGGCAAGGCCGACCCCAACCTCCGCCACCTCCTCCTCCTCGCCGAGAACGACACCGGCTATCGCAACCTCATCGGACTGGTCACCGATAGCTACCTGGAGGGATTCTACTACAAGCCCCGCGTCGACTTCGAGCTCCTCTCCCGCTGCTCCGACGGCCTCATCGCCCTCAGCGCCTGCCTCTCCGGCGAGATCCCGTCCCTGCTCCTCCAGGAGCGCGAGGAGGATGCCCGCTCCCTCGCCTCCCGCTACCGAGACCTCTTCGGGCCCCAGAGCTTCTACCTCGAGCTCCAGGAGAACGGAATCCCCGACCAGCGCAAGGTCAACTCCCACCTGGTCCGTCTTGCCGCCGATCTCGACCTCCCCCTCGTCGCCACCAATGACGTCCACTACCTGACCAGAGAGGACTCCCGGAGCCACGACGTGCTGCTCTGCGTCCAGACCAACACCACCGTAGATGACCCCAACCGCCTGCGCTTCGCCACCGATCAGTTCTACCTCAGGTCCCCCCAGGAGATGGGCCAGCTCTTCGCTGACTTCCCCGACGCCCTCGCCAACACCGCGGAGATCGCCGACCGCTGCCAGGTTGACCTCGAGTCCGGCAGCGTCGTGCTGCCCCACTTCGCAGTCCCCGAGGGCTACACCCCGGACACCTACCTCCGCCACCTCTGCCTCCAGCCGCTCCCCGAGCGCTACCCCGGCGCCCCGTCCGAGGTCCGCCGGCGTCTCGACCGTGAGCTCGACATCATCGCCCGCAAGGGCCTCTCCACCTATATCCTCATAACCTGGGACATCGTCCGCTCCGCCAAAGAACGGGGAATCCTCGTTGGCCCGGGCAGGGGATCGGCCCCCGGCAGCGTGATCCTCTACCTCCTCGGCGTCACCGGCGTGGACCCCATCAAGCTCGGCATCCCCTTCGAGCGGTTCGTCAACCCGGAGCGCGTCTCTATGCCGGACGTTGACCTCGACTTCGAAGACACTCGCCGGGACGAGGTGATCCGCTACATCGCCGACAAGTACGGCACCGAGCACGTCGCCCAGATCATCACCTTCGGCACCATGGGTCCTCGCCTCGCCGTCAGGGACGCCGGCCGCGCCATGGGCGTCCCCATTCCCGACGTGGACCGCATCGCCAAGCAGATCGACGCCGCCCGCCCCATCCGCGAATCCGTCGAGAAGAATCCCGACCTCGCCCGCGAGTACGAGGAGAGCAGCACCGTGCGCAGCCTCCTCGACACCGCGATGAGCATCGAGGGCCTGGCGCGCCACGCCTCCACCCACGCCGCCGGTGTCGTGATCTCCGACCAGCCCCTCAGGCGTGTCGTCCCCCTCCAGCGCTCCACCGAGGGCGACGGCGTAACCACCCAGTTCGACATGGCCGCCGTCACCGACGCCGGCCTGCTCAAGATGGACATCCTCGGGCTTCGTACCCTCACCGTCATCAAGCACGCGCTGGAGCTGATCGAGCAGAGCAGCGGCGAGCGCATCGATCTGGCGCAGATCCCCTACGACGACCCCGCCACCTTCGACCTCCTCTCCAAGGGGGAGACCGCGGGGGTCTTCCAATTGGAGAGCAGTGGCATGCGCCAGGTCGTCACCGAGCTCAAGCCCGACTGCCTCGAAGACATCATCGCCCTCGTCGCCCTCTACCGGCCCGGCCCCATGGCTCGCATCCCTGAGTTCATCGCCGGCAAGCACGGAACCCGTCCCATCACCTATCTCCACTCCGACCTCGAACCCATACTCGAGGAAACCCACGGCGTCATCGTCTATCAGGAGCAGGTCATGGAGATCGCCCGCCGGCTCGCCGGCTTCTCGATGGGTTCGGCGGAGACCGTGCTATACGCGATGCGCAAGAAGGTGCACGACGCGATGGCGACGATGCGCGATGAGTTTGTCGAAGGGGCCGAGAGCAATGGGGTCA
Source organism: Bacillota bacterium (assembly GCA_030597345.1). Lineage (GTDB taxonomy): Bacteria > Armatimonadota > Hebobacteria > Hebobacterales > Hebobacteraceae > JAUVSA01. The sequence continues at coordinate 1,185 of JAUVSA010000197.1, read as the reverse complement.
AGCGCGCCGTCGCGGAAGAGGTCTGGACGCGGATGGCCGAGTTCGCCGGCTATGGCTTCAACAAGGCCCATGCCGCCAGCTATGCCATCAACGCCTATCAGACTGCCTATCTCAAGACCCACTACCCCGCCGAGTTTATGGCCTCCCAGCTCACCAGCCTCATGGATGACAAGGACAAGGTCGCCGCCTATGTCCAGGAATGTCGCCGCATGGGCATCGAAGTGCTGCCCCCGGATGTCAACACGAGTGACGCCGGATTCACCGTGGAGCAGGGGAAGATTCGCTTCGGCCTCGCCGGAGTCAAGCACGTCAGCCACGGGGCCGTGCTGGCCCTCGCCGCGGACCGATCCGAGAACGGTCCCTTCCGCGACCTCTACGAGATGTGCAGCCGCCTCGAGCCCGGCAAGCTCAACAAGCAGGCCCTGGAAAGCCTCGCCCGCGTCGGGGCCGTTGCCTCCCTGGGCCACTCCCGCGCCCAGGTCGTCGCCGCCGTCGATCAGGCGCTCGACTGGGGCGCTCGCATCTACCGCGATCGCCAGGCCGGGCAGACATCCCTATTCGGTGAGGACGGCGCCGATGGCGCCATGCAGCCGCCCTCGCCCCCACTCCCGGTCGTGCCCGAGTTCCCGCCCACCGAGCTCCTCGCCATGGAGAAAGACCTGCTTGGCGCCTACCTCTCCGGGCATCCGCTCACCGCCGTCAAGTCTCAATTGGCAAAGGTCGCCACCGCCACCGTCGCTCAGGTGTCGCAGGAGGGAGCGGAGGGAGACGTCATCCTCGGCGGCATCATCACCTCCTATCGCAAGATCGTCACCCGCAGCGGCCGCATGATGGCCTTCTTCACCCTCGAAGACCTGACCGGCGTCATCGAAGCCACTCTCCTCCCGGATGCCTACGAGAAGTGCGGCGCGGCCCTCGTTGACCAGGCCGTCGTCGCCGTCAGGGGGCGCCCGGAACCTGACGACCGCTGGCGGGAAGAGCGCGGCGACTCCGGCGGGCAGAACCGCCTCCTCGCAGAGGCCATCGCCAAGCTGGATGACGAGGAAGCGATGGCCGCGCTGCGCGCCAATAACAACCGCCGCAGCGGCCGCGCCCAGCGGCGAAGGCCCCGGCCCGCCGCGAACCCCGCGCCCGGCGAACCCGAATCGTCGCGGGGCGACCCGCCCCCGGCCGGCCCGCCCTGCG
>JAUVSA010000063.1 GCA_030597345.1 Bacillota bacterium | reverse complement strand
CAGCTCTCCGCCTGCCACGGCTACCACGGGATGAGTCTCATCCGCCGGTTTCTTGGCATCGGATACGTGTCACCCCAGATCACCGCGATGCAGTTCGCCTCACCCGCCGTCGCCGGCCCCGACAGCGACGGCGGACTCGACGAGGAGCGCATCGAGGAATCCGCCCAGGACATCGCCTGGTTCGACTTCGGGGATCGCCTGGGCGTGTTCGATTTCACCTATGACCAGTACTTCAGTTGGATTCGCAACGAGCGAGTGCTGGTGCGGGGCGAGCGCGGCGAGATCATCAATGACCGCGTCCACTACCTAAAGGACTTCCGCACCCCCATTGAACTGGACCTCAACCGCCAGATGGCTGGTCTCGACGGCAACCTGGAGGGCAACTTCTTCAAGGGCATTCAAGTGGGGGAGGAGTGGGTGTACCGCAACCCCTTCGTGCCGGCCGCTCTGACCGGCGACGAAATCGCCATCGCCACCTGTCTGGCGAGCATGGACGAGTACGTTCGGACCGGCAAGGACTTCTATCCCCTCGCCGAGGCCTCCCAGGACCACTACCTCAACCTCCTCTGTCAACAAGCCATCAAGGAAGGCCGACCCATCGAGGCCAAGCGCCAGCCCTGGGCCGCGTAGCAGGCCTGTCGCGATCCCGCCTCACCACTCCAGGTTCAGGGACTTGAACTCCCCGTCCATCAGCCCCGCGATGCGGGCCAGCTCCTGCTTGGTCAGTCGCCCGCCCGCGGCCGCTGCGTTCTCTTCGAGATGCTTCACCGACGTCGTCCCCGGGATAGCGGTGGAGACGCCATCGAACGACAGCACGAACTGCAGCCCCGCCTGAGACCGCGTGCGGCCAGTCCCCTCCGCCAGGAACTTGACCTCCTCGAACAGGCGCTGACGACGGGCGCTCTCTTCTTTCCCCCAGCGATCGCGCGCGTCGTCGAGCTTCCGGGTCGACCCAGGCGAGAGGTCGCCGCCGAGGATGCCGGAGTCCAGCGGGGATTTGACGATCACCCCCACGCCCTCCTCCTTGGCGACATCGAAGAACTTCTCCGCCGGGTCCTGGTGGAAGAGGCTGAAGGTGATCTGCACCGAGTCCACGTTCCACTTCCTGATCGCCTCGATCCCAAACTCGCCGCCCTCCAGCGACATCCCATAGCAGCGGATCTTGCCTTCCTGTTTGAGATCCAGCAGCGCCGCCAGCAGCGCATCATCCTCCAGTACGGACCGCGGCGGGCTGTGCAGTTGATACACGTCGATGTAGTCGGTGCGCAGGCGCTTCAGGCTTCCCTCCAGGGAGCGCCGCATGTGGGGGATGCTGAAGTCCTTCCCTTTGCCCGGGATGGTGCCGAACTTGGTGGCGATGATGACTTCGTCACGACGGCTCGAAAGGCCCCTACCGAGCCACTCCTCGCTGCGATAGCTTGAGTAGAAGTCGGCGCTGTCGAAAAAGATGACCCCGAGGTCGAGCGCGCGCTCCAGCAGCTTGGTGTAGTCGGCCTCTGGGTCGATTCCGAGTGGGCCGCAGCCGAGACCCACCTCCGGAACCCGCAGCCCCGTCCGCCCGAAGTTTCGATACTCCATGCCACGTCCTTTCGCGATTGTGGGTGTGCAGCCATGATTCCGCGGTAGCTGGCGAGCTCCTTGTCCCGGTTTGCGCGGCAGGATCACGCCTGGGAGTGCGGGGTTCTTGGCACGCCTCACAATCCAACACGGATGTCCAGCAATTCGAACAGCACGGCCCTCAACAAGGATGTTGTGGCGTCTCCCACCAGCAGGCCCAGGAAGAACGGGAGCGCGGTGCGATGGGCTCGCAGTCCCCCGTACCGCAGCAGCAGCGCCTTCACCAACCACGCGGCGAATATCACCGGGGTCATCGACTGGATAGTCGATGCAATCGCGATGGGGAACGCCACAGGATGCAGGGGCCACCACTGGAACCGCAGCTTGAGGAAGTAGAGCGCCAGAGTGAAGACCATGCCGAAACCGATCGCGATCGTGCCGGAAGAGCTGAATCCCGCCGGGTCGCGCACCGCGCTCTCCAGCCACTCCGTCCCCCAGAACGGAACATTGAGCTGCCATACCTGGGTGTCCGCCGTCCCCAGGCCCAGACGGTACCCGATGTGGATGGTGGCCCAGAAGTAGCAGAGGATGGCGAGGGGCGCTACCACGGCCAGCGCGAGGGCGATGCGGGGCCGCTCCATTCTGCCTCCCTCGGCCATCTTGAGTGCCTCGAGCTGCAAGGGCGCGGGGTGGTTGCGCTGCTCCTGCAAGAACGGCCGCAAGAGGAAGAACATCCCCATCGTCCGAGGCCCCAGCGCGCGGGTGCCGGCCACGGTAGGCAAGATCCAATTCGGCATCGCGCCATAGAGCTGGTGAGTGGGCGGGCCGAGCTGCGCCCGCAGGCGAGAGATCACCAGACACATCACGAAGTAGAGCGGCAGGAACGACCAGATGACCCAGGTCGGCATGCCCGCGCGGGCAAGCAGCCACCACAGGAATCCCAGACCGGCCAGGCAGCCGAGCACTGCAACCCGATATCCGAACGCCTCGGGCTCCGCCTCCTGAAGCACTGACCGCATCCCGACGGCCCTCCTCAGCACCTGCACGAGGTACGCGCGGTCGAGCCAGAACGCCGCCACCGCAAGCGCTATGAATCCCCCGGCCGTCTGCTGCTCGCCATAAGGGAACCCTGACCACTTGCTGATACACCACCCCAGGTGTCCCGACACAACGTATTCGGCCGTCCATAAGAGGTCAAAGACGAACAGAGAGAGGGCCAAATCCAGCGGAATGAGATAGCAAAGTCCCAGCGCCCAGGGACGCCACTGCAAGCTGGTGTGGCGGATGAAGTTCCAGGGGCGGTTGTTCTCTACATACTGGGTGTAGTCGATCCCCAGTGGCAGCGAGGGCAAGCTGGGCGCGATGCTCGCCAGCATGGTCCACGTTCCCAGCCCGGCGGAGATCGCCACCGCCAGCAAGAACAACTTGTCGCGGAGCAGAGTCCCGCGCTCGTCCACGAGCTGAACGGGTAAGATCGTCATGGGGAAGGGCAGCTTCTCCTCATCCGCCCATCGGCGCCGCACGATGGAGTTGAGGCACAGGCATACCCACATCAGGCTTCCCACCAGGCATGCCCACCAGAAAGCCGGCCCCGCCCAGGCCTTCAATATCCCCCACCGGTACGGGTCCGCGCGCCCCATGTAGAAACCTTCCAGGACGCTGCGATCCTGGATCGTCAGCCAAATGGGCAGGTTGGGCCACAGCAGCTCCCGCCACTCGTTCGAGTCGGTCGCAAACCAGAACGGATACGTTATGTAGCCGGAGAGCGCGCCCCCCAGGTCCCACACGCTGCTCACCAACCCAGTGCTCATCCCCAGCATCAGGTAGATGGTGAGCATTTCGCCCGGGCTGAACGCCCACGTCGGGCGCCGCCGCCTGAGCCACTGGTTAAGCAGTGCATGCAGAAACAGCAGCCCAATCGTGTTGGCGAAGAGAGACTCGGACCCGGTAAAGCCACCCCACATCCAGATGGACTTCACCAGGAAGAACACGTTCAGCGGGGTCAGCAGAAGCCCGATGATTACAGCGCGCGCGGACACCCCTCGCGGGTTCACAGTTCCCCTCGCAGGATCGAGCGCGCCCGGATAGTGGCTCGAAAGCTAGATAGACAGTCGGGCGAGTTCATGAAGTCCCGAAAGTCAACAGCGGAAACCCATGTGAGAGCTCTACCCTGGATGTCGCGCGCGGTGACGAATTCGCGGCCGGCATTAGCCTTGTCCAGATCCTGGGCGGCTCAGCGGCGGACGGCGGTTCAGTTCCGTGTGCCCTCTGTCGCAGCTACCCGCCGACCAGGTCTATTGCTCCCTTTGGCGGCTCGTACTCGAACCGGTCTTCGGCCAGGATTGGGTCGAGGGCCAGCTCCTCCATCACCTCTTCGATGCGCAGCGTGGCCTCCCCCCGCTTGATCTCCACAACGGACTTATGAATGAGATTGTCGTCCTTCCCGATCCACAGCGTCTGGGAGGCGGTGGCTGGCTCCTCGGCGCCGCGCTCCTCCATCCCTTGCACGCTGCCCGTAACCACGCGGCACTCCCGGCCGTCCAGCGTTGCGTCCTCTCCCAGCGCCGCGTCTGCGAGGCTCTCGTGAGGGCTGCTGCCGGCCAGCAGCGCCAGCTCGCTGAGCCCGACGATACCTGTTTCCTGCTCGCGGAGAAGCGCCGCCAGGTCCTCGGGCGCCTCCTGCTCCGCATAGCCTCCCCGTTCTGAGGAGTAGACGATCAGGCGCTCTCCGTCGCACGCTATCACCATCGTCCCCTCGCCCGTGATCTCGTAGAAGACGCGGTTCGGCCTCTGGAAGTAGAGCTCGGTCCGGTAGCTGCTGGCCTCTTCGCCGTCCGCGCCGGAGACGGTCTTGGTGATCCTTGTGCGCTCGGAGAAGCTAGTGGCAGCCGCGTAGGTGTCGGCCACCTGCTCCAGCACTCTTCCCGCGGGGGTGGCCCCTGGGCCTTTCTCGCCGCACCCGCCCAGCGTGGCCACCAACGCACCGGCGATGACCGCCATCAGTCCTCTGCTGAATGAGGCTGCAACCCTGGGTGTTTGCATTCCTGCCCTCCTGCTTGTCCTCTGCTCATGCTCCCTCACATGGTACCACATGCCCCGCCCGCATTCCGCCCCCCGCGGGCCGCAGAATCCCCTTTAGAGTATTGCATCCCATGTCTGGTATACTACATATGTGGGTGATTGAAAAGCTCCCAGGAGGAGAAACCGTGGCTCGAGGAACTGCGCTGTTGTCGATGGTATTCCTGGTTGGCCTTGGCGGCGCTCCGGCCAGGGCCGCGGACCTGAGCGATCTCGCCTCCCATATTCTGAAGGCCGCAGTTGTCGGCGCGGTGGTCACCGCCGTTGCCGAGCCCATGGATGACGCTATCAACCGCGTCGCCGGCAGCCACTCTCTGCCTGCCGACATCGACACCAAGGTGGTGCCCGTCCTCAGCTTCGGCCGCAAGGGCTACGTCGGCGCGGCCCAGGTGTCCGGCGCCGCCAATCTCGTCGCGCGGGCCAAGGCCGTCCTCCAGCTCGAGACGGAATTCGACGGCGGCCGCTTTCGCATCAAGATCCTGTCCCCCATGGATTCGGTGAACCCCTTCGACACCAGCCGCGTGCGCGGCCTGGGCATCACCGGCCTGGCCGACATCGCCCTCACTCGAAACACCTATCGCGCCCCGGTCTCCGGCGGCCTGGGAGTCGGCGACGTGCTCCTCGGCGGCGCCATCCTCGTCGCCGTAAACGAGTTCGGCCCCCAGATCGACGACTTCATCAACTCTGTCGCCCGCACCCGCGGCATCTCCGCCGAGGGCGCAACGAAAGTGGTGCCCTATCTCTCCGTCGGCGAAAAGGCCTACCTGGGCGCAATGCAGGTCGCAGGCCCGGCCGACCGGGTGAATCGCGTAAAGGCGGTATGGCAGTACGAGGACCTCTTCGACCGCGGCCGCACCAGGCTGAGGATGCTGGTCCCCTCCGATTCTCTCAGCCCTCTCAGCATCCGGAGAGTGAAGGGCGTCGGCTGCACCGCGATCATCGACACAGTGGCGATCCGAACCCGCGAGGATCCCGGGCGCTATGGATACATGCGCAGAGCCGGGCTTTTCGTCGGGGATGACCGCTTCGTGCCCGCGGGCCGCCCGCCTGGGTGGGACCGCGGCCGCAAAATGGGATGGATACTCCACGGCGATCCCTACCTCCCGCCCGGCCTCAGCCGCAAGGTCGCACCACGCGGTATTGCCATAATCGTGTCGGAGCCACCTGCCCGGCCAGTCCCAGAGCGGGCGCGCGAGCGCGTAGGCGACAGAGACCGCATACGCCTTCGCGACCAGCTCACGCCCGAGGGACCCGAAGCTCGTCCCGCCCGGCCTTCTGCCCCCAGGCGCGGGTCCGTGGCGGAGCCCGAGCAGCTCCAACGCCGCGGAAGCAGCGCGCAGGGCAGAGCAAGGCAGCAGCAAGACGACGAACCCAGAGCAAGGGGGAGGGGCCGGGGGCGCTGACGACCTTTCCGCAGCGACCAACTGCAACTGATAGAGTGCCCGCCTGCCGGCGCAGGCGGGCACTCTCTTCGCCCCAATGATCGAGACCGGAGCCATCGTCCGCGAGCCCAGGCCGTCACCCCGCCCGGCCGGTCGGCTTGCCAGCAAGGGACGAGCGCGGTGGAGGCGGAACAGTGAAACAGAGGATGTGACGGTATGGCCCCATGATTCCGGCACCCTGGGTTCGCGCCCTCCGCTGGCACTCTCGGCGCCTGCGGGAGGGATATCGATGGCGAGACTTGCCCTCCCTCGCGGCCGCGCGGCTGCGCCGCCTGTCGCCTCAGGAGTGGGAGGAACACCTCAACCTGCGGGAGACCGAGGCCCAGGTCGAGGTGATGCGGACCACCCCGCGAACGCTGTTCCTCGAGATCACGGGTCGCTGCCCCATCGAGTGTCTGATGTGCGCTCGCCGCTTCCGCAACTGGACCTATGGCGACCTGAGCGAGGGAATCTTCGAGGCCCTCAGCCGCGTCTTCCCCCGGGTCGGCCTGGTGGTGCTTGGCGGATTCGGCGAGCCCCTCGTCGCACGCAGCTTCGACCGCTACCTCGACCGCCTCTCCTCCCTTGGCGCTCGCGTCGCGCTCCAAACGAGCGGCTATCGCCTCACCGAAGAGAGAGCTGAGCGGCTCGTGTCCGGCGGCCTCCGCCAACTACATATCAGCATCGACTCCCCCGAAGAGGAGACCTACCAGTCAATTCGCCCCCGCGTCTCCTTCTCCGACGTCCAGGACCGGATTCGGCAGATCGTGCGCCTAAAGCGAGAAGCAGGTACCCCCTGGCCTATGGTCCAGGTGGTCTTCGTCGCCATGCGCCGCAATATCGAGCAGCTTCCCGCAATGGTCGATCTCACCGCCGGCCTGGGAGCTGACTCCCTCGTGGTCCAGTACATGGTTGCCCACGCCGAGGAGGTCAGAGGGGAATCTCTGTTCTACCACCAGGACCTCGCGAACAGAGCACTGGGGGCGGCCGAGACGCGCGCCCGGGAGCTTGGCGTGAACATTGACCTCCCTGATCGCTTCCGCGCCGTCCCACGAGAAGTCCGAAGTCACTGCGCCGATCCCTGGCGCGTGATGTTCGTCCGCTGGAACGGTGAAGTGCGGCCCTGCTGCTACGCCCCGAATGTGACAATGGGAAGGCTGGACGAAAGGGCCTTCTGGCCCATCTGGAACAGCCCCGGCTATCGCGAGCTGCGCCGGCGCGTCAACAGCCCCGACCCCCCCGACTACTGCCTCACCTGCACTGCGGGACGAACCCGCGGCGTGGATGACGAAGCAGCCCACGTCGTGTTAGCTTCCACAACATAGTCAGAGCCGCAGCGCTCGCCCCCGCCACGGCCGGCCGAGCGCTGGGCGGAGGTCCAGCATGTCGCGCAATAAGACAGACGAGCCCACACCAGCGAAGTGGCCCTTCCGGCTCCCCGATTCTACCATCCCCGCCCGGGTTGCCGAAATCCGGCGCCGCGTGGACGAGCTGGGCGCGCGGGCCCAGTATGGTTGGGGACACACCATTGACTTCGGGCCGTTCACCAAAGAGGGCGTGCTCGAGGACAACTACCTCTCCGTCGCCGGGCGCTGGGAAGCCTGGGGCTGGTGGCCCCGGTCTTTCCAGGGGCTGCGGGTCGCCGACATCGGCTGCTACACGGGGGCGCTCAGCATGTTGATGGCCCATCGCGGCGCCGCGGAGGTCCTCGCCGTCGACGAAATCGAGGAGCACACCGCGCAGTGCCGCTACCTATGTGAGCTCTTCAGGCTGGGCAGTGTTCGTCCCCTGACTGCCTCGGTCTACCAATTGCCCCAACGGGTCGAGCCCGGCTCGCTTGACTTGATCGTGCTCTCCGGCGTCCTCTATCACCTGAGTGACATGCTGCTGGGCCTTCTGATCGCATGGCAGCTCCTCAAGGTAGGGGGAGTGCTTCTGCTCGAAAGCAATGTCGTGCCCGACGACGAGCACTCCTACGCGAACTTCGGCCGCTTCGCGATGGGCATGTGGTGGCAGCCGTCCACTCTCTGCCTGCGCGACATGCCCGAGTTCATGGGTCTCGGCAACCTGGATGTCAGGATGTATCTCCCCGACCGATGTCTCGCACGCGCAGAGAAAACCAGCGACCAGCCGATAGCTTTCCGGCGCGGCCTGAACTACCCCTTTCCCGACCTGCGCGATGCCTCTCCCCGCGCCCCTGACCTGAGCTCGATGGCGCCCAAGTAGCCTGGCCTGCCGGACCGGGTAGCTGCTCTCACCCCGCCAAGTCTGTAGCCTACCCCTGCGGAGCAGGGGTGCGGCCGGTGGGTAGGGCAGAACCTTGCGTTCTGCCCCATGTTGATATTGCCCCCTCTGAGAAGCTGACACCGCGCAGGAGGTATATCCATTAGTGCGCGTTGGTTACAGGACCGACTCCCCCGTGCATGGAACACTCCGACTATGACCGCTGAAGAGCCGCGGTACATCGAAATCGCGATCCTCACCCATCCGGACGCCGCTGACGGCCTCTTCGACGTGCTTCAGTCCCTCGGCGCGCGGGGCGTGGCCGAGGAGCGCGGTCCGCTCAACGTGAGGGTCACCTCCTATCTCATAGCAGACGACAAGACAGAAGAGAATACCCGCGCGGTACGGGCGAGGCTGGCCGCGCTGGAGAGGCAGGGCATTCGCATCGGGCCCGGTACCATCGCCGTTCATACCGTCGAGCCAACCGCCTGGCGCGAGATCTGGCGAGAGCACTTCGAGGTCCTCAAGATTGCCCCCGGTCTAGTGGTGGTCCCGAGCTGGGAGAGCTACGAGCCGGAGTCCGGCGAATGCGTGCTGGTCCTCGACCCGGGGGCCGCCTTCGGCACCGGCGGCCACGCTACCACCCGGCTCTGTCTCCGCGCCTTGCTGGCTCACCTGCGGCCGGGCGATCGCGTGGCCGATGTGGGCTGCGGCAGCGGCATTCTCTCCATCGCCGCTGCCGCCCTCGGCGCCCGCGAAGTTGTCGCCACCGACAGCGACTCCAGCGCCCTTCCCGTCGCCCGCGCCAATGCCGTGAAGAACCGCGTTACCGACCGGATCCGATTCGCGGAGGCCGACCTACTCCCCACTGCTAGCGATCCCTTCGATCTGATCGTGTGCAACATCGTCGCCGAGGAGATAGCGCGGCTCGCAGAGAGCTTCCCCGGCCTGCTCGCCCGCGGCGGCCGCTTCATCGGCTCCGGCTTCCTCACCGGGACCGTCCCGGCGGTGGAAGATGCCCTCGCCCGCGGCGGCCTCGACATGGTGGAGACCATTGGCGAAGAGGGCTGGGCCGCCTGTATCGCCGCCCGGCCCAGCCGCACCCGCTGACCCGGCTCCCCTTCTGTCATTCT
>JAUVSA010000159.1 GCA_030597345.1 Bacillota bacterium | reverse complement strand
GACGTGCTGCTGGTAGCGATCTTCTTCGTGCTGCGGGCGGCCGCGGGGGCGGCCGCGGGCAACGTGGTGATCTCGCATTGGCTGCTGATCTGCACCTTGCTGCTGGCTCTGTTCATAGCGCTCAGCAAGCGCCGCCACGAGTTGGTGCTGCTCGAAGACAATGCTCCGGCCCACCGCGCGATCCTGATGGAATACAGCCCTTATCTGTTGGATCAGATGATCGGGGTCGTCACGGCCTCTACGCGGATGGCGTATATGCTGTACACTGTGGACGCGCGGACTGTCGCTGTGTTTGGGACCAGGTGGCTGATGGCGAGCGTGCCATGCGTGATCTTCGGCATCTTCCGCTACCTCTATCTGGTTCACCAGAAGGGGGAGGGCGGCGACCCCGATAGGGTTATCCTGTCCGACCGGCCCTTCCTCGTTAACGTGCTGGTCTGGGTGGGTATCGTCGCAGGGGTCATCTACTTCAGATGAGGAGGTCCAGGTGAGCCGTCCCATCGTCGCCGCGCTGCGCACCAAGCCCGACACGGTTCTCGACGACTACGCGCGCCTGCTGGATCTCGCCGGCTACCGCGATCACCTCGACCGGGAGTCCGAGGTAGCTCTCAAGATCAACATCTCCTGGCAGCACTGGTACCCGGCCTGCTCGACCGCTCCGTGGCAGCTCGAAGGGGTGATCAAGAAGCTCCTTGCGGATGGCTGGCCCCGGGAGAAGGTGTATGGCGCGCACAACCGGACGGTCGTCGTCTCCGCTCGGAAAGGCGAGGTTGCTAACAAGCACAAGCCGGTGCTGGAGAAGCACGACATCCGGAATGTCCACCTCTACGAGGAGGGTGAGGACTGGATCACCTATGAGCCGAAGGGGAAGATGCTGGCGCTTCCGGAGATCTTCCCGGACGGCATTCGCATTCCAAAGCGGCTGATTGGCAGCAACATCATCCAGCTGCCGACCGCGAAGACGCATGTCTTCACCACCATGACCGGGGCGATGAAGAACGCCTTCGGCGGGCTGCTGCACGAGCGGCGCCACTGGACGCATTCGATGATCCACGAGACACTGGTGGATCTCCTCACCATCCAGAAGGAGATCCATCCCGGCATCTTCGCGGTCACCGACGCCACCTTCACGGGCGACGGGCCGGGGCCGCGGTGCATGGTGCCACATGAGAAGGATCTGATCCTCGCCAGCGGCGACCAGGTCGCCATCGATGCCATCACCGCGAAGATGATGGGATTCGATCCGATGTCACTGGATTTCATCCGGCTCGCCCACGAGGCGGGGCTGGGGGTGGGCGATCCCGGCGAGATCGAGGTGGTTGGTGACGATATTTCCGGCGAGAACTGGGGCTTCACCCGGGAGCAGAACACGTTCGCCAGCCGCGGCCAGAAGGCGATCTACTGGGGCCCCCTGAAACCCCTCGAGAAGTTCCTGCTGCGCACCGCCCTCGCCCCTTGGTCCTACGTCGCCTCGAAGCTCTACCACGACGTGTACTGGTATCCGTGTGTGGGGAAGGGCCGCGTGAAAGACGCGCTGGAGACGAAGTGGGGGAGGTTGTTCTCTTCTTACCCCGGCAGCTGAATGTGTCAGACGGGGCACAGGCGGCTCCGTCACTCCCATTGTTGTGAGCGTACTCTCACATCATCCGCTTGCCTCCGCGTAGGGGCATGGCTACACTCGTAGCCACGAACAGCGCGCGAGTCTGCCGGCCACGGCGGCTGGACCTTGCAGGGCAATGGCTGCCCTCCGTTCCGCTTAGGGACTGGAAGGCGCATTCTGTTCGCGGAGGCAGCCAATGCCGTCGTCTCAAGCACGAAGCCAATCGATTCGGGTCGCGGTCGTGGCGGACACGACGGGCGCGGCCGGACAGATTGCCCGCAGCCTGCGGAGCTATGGGTGTTCGGTCCGGGCCTTCTCACTCGTCACTGGCAGCGCGTACGACCGGGTGCGTGAGCTGCGCCCGGCCGTCGTCCTCCTTCGCACCAGCACTCGCAGCTTCTCGCTGGCTTCCGCCTTCGCCCGGGTCGCCGCGAACGGCGGCCCAGGCCTCGTCCTCCTCACGCCGGCCTGTTCCCATCAGGCCGCGAAGCTCGCCCTCGATGCCGGCGCGCTGATCCATATTGTCGAGCCGTTGCCGGCAGAGGCCCTCATAGCCGCGGTGCGCCTGGCGGCCGCTCGTGCCCGGGATTTCCGTCAGCTCGGCCGCCAACTGACCGAGGTACGAGAATCGACCGAAAACCGGAAAGTGCTGAGTCGCGCGAAGGCCGTCCTCATGCGTCGCTTCGCACTCAGCGAGGAGGAGGCACACCGCGCGCTGCAGCGAGAGAGCCGGAATCGGAACCGGAAGCTCATCGAGACGGCCTGGCACGTCATTCGCGCCGACGCGCGGCTGCCCAAACACTCCCGCGAAGCCGACGGGGTCCCCACCGCGTAAGGCTCCTCTCCGCGGGGCCGACTCCGCGGCGTGTCGCCGGGGCCGCTCGCGACCGGGATTGGAAGAGGAAAAGGGCCTCGTAATTGTCGAATCCTCGCAGGCGCAACGGTTCCAGTTCCCTCGCCGCTGTCGAATCCCGATCCCCCTGGCGACTCCCGGGTGGAGCCCGGTCCTGGGCTGGCAGCCGGGGGCATGGGCCGAGTGTGAATGGTCGCTTGCTTTCCATCGGCATGGCTCTTGGGGCAGCGCAGGGGCCGCTCAGGTCCTCCGTTGTTGCAGTAGAGGGACAGGTGAGATTCGCCCGAACATGGTATTGATAAGCTGCCGCTGGGCGTGTCGCGTGCCCGGCGCGGAGTCCGCGTCTCTTGAGGTGTGGTTCGGGTGGACAAGGTGTTTGTGAGGCGGGGGTCTTTTTCGGGTACCTATTACTGGGTCCACCGGTCCGACTTGCGGGGCTCCTGGCTCGATTGGGAGAGAGTCCAGTCGGCCGTGTGGACAGGAGGCAGCCAATGCTGTACATACCCAGCGTGGTCGAGCAGACACCCCGGGGGGAGCGGTCTTGGGACCTGTTCTCCCGCTTGCTGCAGAACCGCATCATCTTCATCGGGAGTGAGATCAACGATACCGTTGCCAGCCTGGTAATCGGCCAGTTGTTTTACCTTCAGAGCGAAGATCCCGAAAAAGAGGTAGAGCTGTATATCAACACCCTGGGCGGGGAAGTAACGGCCGGGCTCGCCATCTACGATACGATGCAGCTTGTGAAGCCGGATATAAAGACCTTCTGTGTGGGCAAAGCGTGCAGCATGGGCGCTCTTCTGCTTGCCGCCGGAACCAAGGGGAAGCGGAGTGCACTGCCCAATTCGCGGGTGCTGATTCACCAGCCCGTCAGTGGGACATATGGCCAGGTGACCGATGTTGAGATCTTCACTCGCGAGCTGCTTCGGACCCGCGACCGCATCAACGAGATTCTGGCCCACCACACCGGGCAGGATGTCGAGACCATAAAGCTCGATACCGAGCGAGACCGGTGGATGACTGCCGAGGAGGCGAAGGCATACGGCATCGTTGATGACGTGCTCTCCGTGCCATCGGCAGAGACGAAGCCGAAGCCGGCCGGCGGGAGCTAGGGTGGGTCGGGTGTGAAGAAGTGGAGGAGAGGTAATGCGAACGCGTAGGACGGAGCCGCAGTGCTCCTTTTGCGGAAAGACACAAAGCGATGTGGGGGGGCGTCTGATTGCCGGCGATGGCGTCTTCATCTGCGGCGAATGCACTGCGCTCTGCCACCAACTGCTGGAAGAAGACCACGCGCCGACGGCGGCGGAGGGGGAGCTGCCGTTCACGCTTCCCATTCCCACTCCCAAGGAGATCTGTCGGGACCTGAGCGAGTACGTCATCGGTCAGGAGCATGCTCGGCGAGTGTTATCGGTCGCCGTCTACAACCACTACAAGCGGATCCAGATGGGGCGGGATGACGACGAGACCGTCGAGCTGCAGAAGAGCAACATCCTGCTGATCGGTCCCACCGGGAGCGGCAAAACTCTGCTCGCGCAGACGCTGGCCAGGATCCTCGACGTGCCGTTCTGCATTACCGACGCCACCACCCTGACGGAGGCCGGCTACGTAGGCGAAGACGTCGAGAACATCCTTCTCAAGCTATACCAGGCCGCCGACGGGAACGTGGAGCGCGCGCAGCGCGGCATCGTGTACATAGACGAGATCGACAAGATCGCGCGCAAGAGTGAGAATCGGTCCATCACGCGCGATGTGAGCGGAGAGGGCGTGCAGCAGGCACTGCTGAAGATCCTCGAGGGTACCATCGCCAATATTCCGCCTCAGGGGGGGCGCAAACACCCGCAGCAGGAATGCATCCAGATGAACTCAACTGACATCCTGTTCATCTGCGGCGGCACTTTCGAGGGGCTGGAAGATATCATCCGCAGCCGCACCAGCGAGGGGCGGCCGTTCGGGCTCAAGCCCGTGTTTAGTGACACGCGAGAGGCGTCGCTCGGGGAGATTCTGCGCAAGGTCCTCCCCGAGGATCTGCTCCGCTTCGGGTTCATCCCCGAGTTCGTAGGCCGCCTGCCGGTGGTGGCCACGTTGGGCCCGCTGGAGAAGCAAGACTTGCTGAGGATACTGGTGGAGCCGAAGAATGCCCTGGTTCACCAATACGGCAGATACCTCGAATGGGATGGCGTCGAACTGGAGTTCAGCCAGGACGCGCTGGAAGCCATCGCCGAGCAGGCCATCGAGCGTCGGACCGGCGCACGGGCTCTCCGCACCATCATCGAAGAAGTCATGCTCGACATCATGTACGAGGTCCCTTCTCGCAGTGGCAAGGGGAAGTGCCTCGTCACTGCCGAAGCCGTTCGACGCCAACAGCCGGCCAGGTTCGTGGAGCGGATCGAAGGTGAGGAGGCGGGGAGCGAGCAGGAGGAGCCGTCTCCGCCCGAGGCCCAGGAGCGCCGCGCCAGTTAGCAGCAGGAATCATCCCCGCGAACAAGGAGCGGACCGTGTCGGAGATGAAAGAGGCCAGAATGGTGAATCCTGAGGAGACGAAGCAGGTGAGGGAAAGTACGCCGGGTGAAGTCGCGGTGCTCCCGACCCGCGGCGCGGTGATCTATCCTTACCTGGTCGTGCCTCTGTTCGTAGGACGGGCCCGCTCCCTCCAGGCGCTCGAAGCTGCCATGAAGGACAAGAAGCGGATCGCGCTGATCGCACAGCGGAACATCGCCGTCGACGATCCTGGCCCGGATGACCTCTATGAGGTTGGGACTCTGGGAGAGGTCGTCAAAACCCTGCCTCTCCCCGATGGCCACATTCGGGTGATGATTGAAGGCTCCGAGCGGATTCGGATCACCAGCT
>JAUVSA010000232.1 GCA_030597345.1 Bacillota bacterium | reverse complement strand
TGGCCATGGACCTGGCGGTGACGGATCCAGGCACGGGAATTCAAGTTTTCTCCTTGGCTCCCCGACTGGAGGGAAGCATGGTCACCGTCCAGCGGGTGATTGAGGTGGCGGAGAACGGGGATCTGACGCTCGGCGGCCGGTTGGAGTCGTTCGACTTCAACCTGGACGTGGCAGACCTGCACGCACGGCTGGCGATAGTGGGGCCGGGAGGTGGACCCCCGCAGTTGATAAAGCTGCCGGAGCTTCCGATCCACGCGGTCGTCGGCAAGCGCGGCGAGCTGGTAGCGATCGCGGGACTGGATGCGCTTCCCATTCCTCCGCTGCCGGTGCCGGGGGGACAGAAGATCAACTTGGTGGAGATGATAAGCAAAGTGATCGAGGAGTTCTCCCAGCCGACATTCCCGGAGGGACCGGTCTCGGTGGGAGACACCTGGGAATTCGAGATGGTAATCGACCCCCTGGCGATGGCCGAGATGATGGGCGCGCCGATGCCCCCGGAGGCAGCGGCACAACTGGGTGAGCTTTCGTTCCCCATGAAGATCGTATCCACTCTGGTTGCGTTGGAGACCGTGAACGGGATCGAGTGCGCCAAGATCAGGGCGGAGGCGCCGTGGGAGCTGACTATGCCCGTGGGGCCTCCCGAAGCCGGAGGGATGGTGCTGAACGAGTCCGGCGCAACGACAGTCATGACCTGGTTCGACTACAGCGCCGGACGGATGGTCAGGGAAACGACCGAGGTTGAGCTCACGATGACGATGGGAGCCGGAGGCATCGTACCTATGCGCATGGAGATGCGCATGAGCGTCGAGACCGAGCTGAAGTAGGCGGACGGCACAGGTCTGAGCTGCGATCTCTGATAGGGCTTACAAAGGAGCGGAGCGCCCGGATGGGCGCTCCGCTCTAGTCTCTGATCAACGATGCGGCATAGAACGGTACCGGGCTAGTACGATAGCGGCTCATGCTCAGGGAAACCGCAGTCGTAGGTCGGTCCCCAGCGGATAGGCGATGCCTGCCAGTTTGACCTACACGGGCCGCCGGCGGCATAGATGCCGACTCCGGACTCAGTGGCGTTGTGATAGGCGCGATAAGAGCAGCAGCAGCGGGCCAAGCGGTCATTGCACGCACATCTGCAACTCTTGTATAATCGTCTGTATGGAAAGACTGCCGCCAGTTTCCGGCTTGGGGATAGACCCGGTCACCCGGGCGCGCCGATACGACTACAGCCTCTCTGGGGCGACGCCACTGTATGCCAACAGCAACTTCTACCCAGAGCAGACACCACTAGAGATCGACGTGCATGAAGGAACTGAGGTGGGCGTCGTGCTGGCCGGAGGGGAGGAGCGGAAGTACGATGATCGGGCGATTGCGCTGGGGCCCGGCGATGTGTGGCTCTGCGCACCCTGGGAGCCGCACGGCTGGCGGGTCACTGCGCCGGAGACGCGGGATGTGGTGGTGATCTTTCTGCCGGAGTTCCTCGGGGAGGAGAGGTTCGGCGAGGTCTCCTGGCTGGCTCTGTTCGCGCCTTCGCCCAGCGAGAGGCCGCGGGTGACGTCTCCGCCAGTGAGGGAAAAGACGCTGGCCATCGGCCGCGAGATATTGGCAGAGATTGAGCAGCAGAGCCCGGGGTGGGAGAGTGCGCTGCGGCTGGAGTTGCTGCGCGTGCTGCTGGCGGTGAGCCGCGACTGGCGGCCACCCACGCAGTTCCGCGCCCGAACTAAGAGGCGGGCGAGGAACTTGGCCCGGATCATGCCTACGCTGGCGCTGGTGCACAGCCGGCCGCGGCGACGCGTGACGGTAGCCGAGGCGGCGGAGAGCTGCGACCTGAGCCGGGCGCAGTTCTGTCTGATCTTCCGCAACACGATGGGGATGAGCTTCGGCAAGTTCTGCCTGCAGTCGCGACTTGGCTTCGTGGCGCAGATGCTGATCACAAGCGATCTCTCGACGGAGAAGATCGCGGAGGAAACGGGCTTCGCCAACAGCAGCCACCTGCATCGGGCGTTCGTGAAGCAGTATGATTGTACGCCTGGCCTGTACCGGTCGCGACGCCAGTGGCTGGGGACGCAGTCCCCGGATCGGCGCTAGCTGAGACGCTGGCTGCCTGCTGAGAGGCGTTCGCGGTAGGTGCCGAGGAGAACGCCGTGTTGCGCGATGGCGGCAGCTACCTTGGGGCTGGTGAGAGCCTGAAGCTCTTGCTCCCATCGATAGCCCCAGTGAAGTTGGTCGTCGATGCGGTCATCGACGCCGGGATGGCAGCAGATCTCCGTGAGGCCGCCGTCGAGTTCGGCCACCGTGCCAATGAGGGATTCCTCGTCCCAAGCGCCCGCCTCGCTGAGACCGCGGAAGTCGTTGGGAATCAGCAGTCCGTTGGCCCTCAGCACCGGTGCTCCAAGGCGGCAGACCAGGGAGAGGGCCGATGCTCGAGCGCGGCCGGGAAGAGAGCGAGGGGATTCTCGCCGCCGCGTGTTGCTGCGCTTCTGGCGGGGATAACGGAGGGCGCGGATGCCGTACTCAGAGGCCAGCCGGACCACGATCGGCAGTATGCCCGGGAGCATGTGTAGGTGTTGGTGGCTGTCGAGGTGGGAGAAGTCGAGCCCGGCCAGTCGGACACGCTCGATCTGGGCGCGGAGCTCGATCTCCACATGCTGTCTGCGGATTGCTCCCCGCAGGTAACGTCCCAGGAAAGCTCGCCAGTCGGGGGCAAAACGGCCGCCGCCGTCGAGGAGAGAGGGAATCCGCGTTGGAGGCGAGAGCGGGCATGTCTGGGTGAGGGCAAGATGGATGCCGAGGTCGAGCCCGGGCCGGGCGCGGGCGAGAGCCGCGGCGTGCTCGAAGGAGTCGCCGGTAGGTAACAGGCTGGCGCTGGTGACAATGCCGTCGTCGAAGGCCCTGGCGACGCCCGCGGTGACGGCCTCACAGAGGCCGAAGTCGTCGGCGTTGACGATGAGGTGGGCAGGGCCGGTGGTTCCGGCGCGTCGCCGGCGCCAGTAGCGCCACATCTCGGAGATGATGCGCACCACGACGCGGGCGCCGGCGGCAGTGGAGACGCCGGCGACGCGCGAGTGATAGTGTATCCCAACTTCTTTGATGCGCGCCCCCAGCTGTTCAGCCTCGACCAGCAGCTCTGCGTCGATGAACGACCCCTCGCTGCGGAGGCGGATCTGCTCGAGCAGCGGGCGACGGATGAGCTTGAAGGCGAAGTTCACGTCCCGGACGTGCAGGCCGAAGGTCCGGCGGATGAGGCGGTTGTAGACCCACGACATGAGCTCCCGACGCGGGCCCTCGGCGCGACCGAGGCGATAGCCGATGAGCAGGTCGGTCTCGGGGGTTAGCTGACCCAGCGCGGCGCGCGCTTCTTCCACGCCGACAGGGAAATCGGAGTCCATGTAGAGAACTAGAGCCTTCGTCGCGAAAGCGAGGCCGGTGGCGACGGCAGCGCCCAGTCCCCGATTGCGCGCATGATGAACAGCGCGAACGTTGTCGGACTCTGCTGCCAGCCGGTCGATGTAGGGGCCGCTGCCATCGCTGCTGCCATCGTCGACGAGGACCACTTCGTAGTCGGGGAAGATGCCCTCTGCGATGCGCCCGGTCTCCGGCAGCAGGCGGGGCAGGTTGTCGATCTCGTTGTATATGGGATAGACGAACGATAGAGCCATGATGTTGGCTATGCTACCAGTCTGGTCGCTGGCTCGGACCTCGACGGAGGGGCGCGATCGGCGCCCCCTCGTGTTTGTGTTGGTGCTATTGGTCCTGTGCGGCGCGCTGTTCTGCTGGCGACTCGGTGTGACCCCGCTGGAGGACTTCGACGAGGCCTACTACGCCGAGGGCGCCAGGGAGACGCTGGCCCGGGGAGACCTGCTGACCCCGTACTACAACGGGGAGCCTTTCCTCCTGAAGCCGATCCTGGTTTACTGGCTGATCGCGGCTGGGTTCTCCGCGTTCGGTGTCACGGAGTTCGCCGCGCGG
>JAUVSA010000277.1 GCA_030597345.1 Bacillota bacterium | reverse complement strand
GGGGGGGCGGGGGGGGACGCGGGGGGGGGGGGGGGGGGGGGGGGGGGGGGGGGGGGGGGTGGAGCTAAGCGCGCGCTATGCGCGGACGGCAGAGGGCCGCGCACGGAACCTTCTATGTCCCCAAATGGTGATTCGGGGGGACGCGCGGGAGATCGGGCGGGCGGAGTTCTGGAAGAAACGGAGGGAGGAACTCGAGGAGGCGGGGATCGGATTCAGTCGGGGGCTGCCGCAGTTCGATTTTGCGATCACGTCGCCGCCGTACTGGCAGATGCTGAAGACGAGCAGGGGCGGGGTGTTGTCGAAGCACAAGCAGCGCGCGGCGCGGGGTCTGGATACGGCTTACTCGCGCAGGCGGGACGACCTTGGGAACATCGCGGAGTACGGGAGGTTCGTGGATGAGGTGGGAGGGGTCTTCGATAAGGTGAAGCGGTGTGTGAAGGAGGGGAAGTATCTGGTGGTGGTGGCGCAGAATCTGCGCGCTCCCGATGGGAAGATCAAGCCGCTGGCGTGGGGTCTGGCGAGGAGGATTGAGGGCGCTTCGGCACTGAAGTACCGAAGCAACGAGGGGAGGGGTGGCAGGGGCAAGCTCCTGCCCAACGGAGGGGGAAGCAACAAGCGGGGGCAGGCGCGGTGGGTGCTTCAGGGGGAGCGGATCTGGTGCCAGAACACTAAGCCGCTTGGGATATGGGGATACCCGAAGATCTTCGTGCCGAATTACCATCATCATTATTGTTTGATCTTCAGGAAGTCGCGGTGATATGAGGGGCGCGATAGCAGCCGTGCTGGCCGGTTGGATGGGGCTTGCCGCTCTTGGGCCGGGCGCGGCCGAATGGAAACCGAGTGAGGTGAAGATGAGTGCTCAGGAGTTGGAGTCGAAGGTGGTGGCGGCCGGACGGCCGCGGTTGTTTTTCCAGGGGGAGGGGGTGGCGCGTCTGCAGGAGGCGATTCAGACGACGCACCGGGAGAAGTGGGAGCGGCTGAAGGCGGCGGTGGACAAGTCTCTCGACCACGAGCCGCCCGAGTATCGGCCTCCGGAGATCGGCAATGATCCCACGCGGCCCGAGACAGCGGACGATGAGATGCTGTGGCAGCGGCAGTTCGGTTACCGGCTGCCCGGGATGGCGCTGGTGGCGCTGCTCGACCCGGATCCGAAGTACTTAGAGGCGGTGCGGAAGTGGGCGCTCAAGCCGGGCGAGTATCCGCTCTGGGGCGCGGGGGTGTTCGAGGGGGCTGATCTGGCGGCCGCGCACGAGCTGTTCGGGATCTCGATCGCCTACGATTGGCTTTACGAGCGATGGTCGTCGGAGGATCGGGAGCGCCTGCGGGAGATTCTGGCCGAGCACGGCCGGGTGATGTATGAGGCGGCGGAGGGGATAAACGACCGAGGGTGGTGGAAGCACGAGTGGCGGCAGAACCACTCGTGGTGCAACTACCAGGGGCTCGGGGTGACGGCGATCGCGCTGGCGGGCGATGTTCCGGGAGTGGGGGAGTGGCTGGCGAAGTCGGCGTGGGGGTTTCAACACATCGTGGCGGAGCTGCCGGACGAGGGCGCGTACGAGGAGGGGGTTCCTTACTGGGGCTATGGGATGGAGGGGTTGACGCGGTTCATCACCGCCGCGCGGCCGTATGTTCGGGAGGACTACTACGCGGCCGAGTATCTGCGCAACACGCATCTTTTCAGGATGTACATGGCCGGACCGGAGATGCGGACGTGCGCGAACTTCGGGGACGGGCCGCCGCGGGACTGGCACGCCATCCGGCCGATCATGTACCGGTTGGCCTCGGAATATGGCGATGGCCATACGCAGTGGCTGGCGCAGCACCTGCCGGACCGCAACGATCTCGACACGCTCTGCTGGGGATTACTGTGGTATGACCCCGCGGTGCAGGCCGAGGAGCCGGACGACCTGCCGCTCTGGCATGCCTTCGAGGTGGCCGGCTTCGGAGCGGCGCGGACGAGCTGGGAGGAAGACGCGCTGACGCTGCATCTGCGCAGCGGAAGGGCGGCGGTCTCTCACTCGCACCTGGATGTCAACAACTTCTTGCTCAACGCGGGCGGCGAGTGGCTGCTGCGCGATTACGGATATGGAGAGGTGGGTGAGGGGTACTTCAACCGCGAGGTGATCTACTTCAGCAACAGCACGGCGGCGCACAACTGCCTGGTGATAGGCGAGAAGTACCAGCGGAAGGATGCGGACAGTGAAGGTAGGATCACCGATGCTGAGGAGAGCGACGGTGTCGTGTGGTTCCGCTCCGATGCGACGAAGGCGTATGAGGGAGCGGAGTCGGTGGTGCGAGAGCTGGCGCTGGTGCTGCCGCACGAGGGCACGGGGAAGTGGGGGTATGTGGTGGTGAGGGACCGGGCGAGGACGGCCGCGCCGGAGAGCTTCGATTTCATGTTGCAGCCCGGAGGCGAAGTGGAAGTGGAGGGCGATGGATTCATCATCCGGGGCGAGCGGGCGCGGCTGGTGGGGAAGGTGCTGTCTCCGGAGGGGATCTCGATGAGCGTGTTGGAGGGGATCGGGGAGCATGTGAACGTGGAGTCGCCGCTGTGTCTGCGGATTTCGGCGCCCGGGGAGGCGCGGGAGGTGGAGTTCGTGGTGGTGCTGGTACCGCTGGCGGAGGGGGAGGAGGCGCCGCGAATAGGTCTGTCGGACGGCGCAGTCTGCGTCGGTGAGGATCGGCTGGTGCTCTCGCCTGACGGGACGGCGGCGCCGCGGCGGGAGGCGGGTCAGGGGTAGATCTGCTCGGGTGCGCCGGTGTCGAGGTCGAGGGCTTCGACGCGGTTGAACCTAGGTTCTCCGGTCCAGACGTCGAGGCCGGAGGACCCCGCGAGGAAGATGAGGCGGCCCTGGGGATCGAAGCCGATGGGCTCGTGCTCTACGGCGAACTGGGCCGAGCCATCGCCGAAGGGCATGGAGCGCCAGGCGCCGCCGGGATCGGCGATCACCAGGGAGGCAGCGATGAGCCGGGTCGGCCATGGCCGGTCGGGATCCCGCTGGTGCTGGAGCAAGCGGAAGGCCAGCTGGTCGGACGGTGGGCGCGCCATGAGGTTGACAATGAGGGAGTCGGTCTCCGGGCCGATCGAAGTTATCTCGTCGGTCTTCCCGGTCCAGCAGAGGAGGCGATACAACCGCTTGCGCGATGTGTCGGCCCACCTGCCCACGAGCAGATAGAGGGCGCTGCCGTCTCCCGACCAAGTGGCATTTCCGACGAGGCTGTACGACCTACGGTCTTCTCGCCAGATCACGCGGGGAGAAGTGCCCTCGGTGGATACCAGGCGCAGCGCCTCGCTCACTCGCGTTCTCCCGTCCGGCTGCTCGCTCTC
>JAUVSA010000029.1 GCA_030597345.1 Bacillota bacterium | reverse complement strand
GACACCCCGATGTTGGTCACGAGGCCGATCTGTGGCTGAACCATATTGGCGAGATAAGAGATCTGCCCCCGTCCCCTCATCGCGAGCTCGACGACGGCGGCCTTGTGATCAGAGGTGAGTTCCAGCAGAGCCAGGGGCACGCCGATCTCATTGTTGTAGTTGCCCGGGGTGCGCGCGGTGGGCCATCCCTGAGAGAGGATAGCGGCTATCATTTCCTTGGTGGTAGTCTTGCCGATGCTTCCGGTCACCGCCACTACTCTAACCGGAAGGGACCTCCGATGAGACGCCGCCAGCGCTCCCAGCGCCACCAGCGTGTCGGACACCAGCAGTTGCGGGCCGGCCGCGGGCACCTGCTTGGACACCAAGGCCGCTGCCGCGCCGCGGCGAAACGCCTCCTCCACAAAGACGTGGCCGTCGAATCGTTCCCCCTTCAGAGCGACGAAGAGCGCTCCGGGCGACAGATCTCGCGTATCTGTGGCGATGCCCCGAATCACATCGGGCGCCGCGCCGCCGGTCAGGCGGGCATGCGTGGCTTCCACGATCTCGGGGAGGGAGAAGTCAGGCATCTTGATCGCCTTCGATCTCCCGCAGCACTTTCGCCGCCGTCTCCCGGTCGTCGAAGTGAATCGTGCGGTCGGCGAATATCTGGTAGTCCTCGTGTCCCTTGCCGGCAATGAGAACCAGATCGTCTTCGCCCGCTCCCTCGATCGCCATGCGGATGGCCTCGCCGCGGTCGAGCTCCACCGAGCAGCGCTCTCTGCGCTCGGCCGGGATGCCGGCGACGATCTCCTCGATGATGGCCTCCGGCTGCTCGCCCCGCGGGTTATCAGATGTCACCACACACCGGTCGGCGAGTCGGCTCGCGATCTCGCCCATGACGGGTCGCTTCCTCCGGTCGCGATCCCCGCCGCATCCGAACACGACCACCACCCGCCCCCGGGAGAGCTGCCGCGCTGTCTCCAGGGCATGCGCCAGGCCGTCTGGAGAGTGTGCGTAGTCCACCAGCACGGTGCGCGTGCTGGCGGGCACTCGCTCGAAGCGTCCCCGCACCGGAGGCATTTGCTCCAGGGCGCGGGCTGCGACCTCTGCCTCTATGCCCAGCCCATAGCAAGCTGCAAGGGCCGCCATTGCATTGTAAATGTTGAACCTCCCGACCGGCCGCATGCGGATCGGAATCGTGCCGCCGGGAAGCCGCGCCAAGAACCGCGACTCCTCGGGGCCCAGTTCGATCTGCTCGGCGCAGCAGTCCGCGGAGGCGGACAGCCCATAGGTCAAGGTCCGGCCCAGAGCAGTGCGAGCGATGGCGGCCCCGGCCTCGTCGTCTATGTTGACGGCATTCACGCGCTCCCCCTCCTGGGGCAAGTGCTGAGTGTCCTCGAAGAGACGTCTCTTCGCCGCCAGATAGTGATCCATGTCCGGGTGGAAATCGAGGTGCTCGGGGGTGAGGTTGGTGAACACGGCGACGGCGAAGCGACAGCCGTCCACGCGATGCAGCTCCAGTGCGTGGGAGGACACCTCTATCGCGGCATGAGTCGCCCCCTCCGCGACCAGGTCTGCAAGGAGATGCTGGAGGTCCACTGCCTCGGGGGTGGTATGGAGAGGCCTCATCGTCCGTGCGCCGATCCGATACTCGAGGGTGCCAATGAGGCCGCTGGTGTGGCCCGCCGCGCGGAAGATCGAGTCGATCATGAGCGCCGTGGTGGTCTTCCCGTTCGTGCCGGTGACGCCGGCGAGGATGAGGCGAGAGGATGGATCGTCGTAGAACGCGCGGGCGAGAGCGGCCATCGCCCTCCGAGACTCGGGCACGATTGCGACTGCGCCGCCCGCAGGAGGACGGACGCCGGCCTCCCGACCCTCCTCGACGACGAGCGCGCGGGCCCCCTTAGCCACCGCCTCTGGGATGAATCGATGCCCGTCGGTCTTCGATCCGCGTATGCAGATGAAGGCCCACCCCTGCTCGACACGGCGCGAATCGTAGGCGAGACCGGATACTTCAACCTCTGGGTTGCCCGTGCTGCGCGCGCCCGGCACTGAGGCCAGGAGAGTAGAAAGCCGTTTCGCCCGGGCTGGGCCGGATTGACAATTGCCCACCGGCGTGTGTGCCCCTTCTCATTTGATTATAGCATCAGCGCGGCTCAGCGCCACCGGCCGCGAGGGCGATCTCGTGCCGGGGAAGCGGCCGATCTGGCGGCACCCGGAGATGAATGAGCGATCGCTCGCAAATGGCCCGAAATGCAGGAGCAGCTACCGTCGCCCCATAGCGGCCATTCCGCGGTTCGTCGACTGTCACCAGAATCGCCAAGCGCGGCCTGTCCGCAGGGGCGAAGCCCGCGACCGAGGCGACGTACTTGTCGGATCGATATCCCTCACCCGGCGTCGCCTTTTGCGCGGTGCCTGTCTTCCCGGCGACTTGGTGCCCGGGTACCTGCGCTGTCATACCTGTTCCGTCTTCGACCGCTCTGACGAGCATCGCGCGCATCCGTTCACAGGTGTCGCCGGACAGAATCCGAACCGGGTCGGGCCGGGAAAGGCGTTCGATTTCGCCGCCGGGGCCGGTGACGGCGCTTATCACCCGCGGTTGGATCCGCCAGCCCCCGTTCGCCACGGCACAGTAGGCGGACAGGAGCTGCAGCGGCGTGACGCTGATACCCTGGCCGAATCCCACCGTGGCGAGTTGAACTGAGGACCACTTCTCAGGCCGCGAGAGGATCCCGCGCGACTCCCCGGCCAGCTCGATCCCCGTCTTCTCGCCGAAGCCGAATCGCCTGGTCCACTGATACACGCGGTCCGCCCCGAGAGCCAGCGCGACGCGCGCCATCCCTGTGTTGCAGGACTTAGTGATGATGTCGCCGAGATCCATTGGGCCGTGGGCGCGCTTCCCGCCATGGGGCGAGCACTTGATCTTGTGTCCGCCCACCTCGTAGCTTCCCTTGCAGTACAGCGTCTCTCCGTCAGGGAGGATGCCTTCCTCCATCGCGGCGCATATGCCAATCACCTTGAAGGTAGAGCCCGGCTCGTAGGGGGTCACCACGGCGCGGCTCACCCACGTCTCCGGAGAAGATTTCTGAAACTCGTTTGGGTCGAAGCCGGGCAGCGTGGCAAGCGCCAGCACATCGCCGCTGATCGGATCCATCACGATCGCCGTGCCGCCCGCCGCCTTGGCCTTCTCAACCGCCTTCGCGAGTTCTTCCTCGGCGATGGCCTGGATGTCGAGATCAATGGTCAGGCGGACGCTGCTGCCGGGCTGCATCCGCTTGGTGAGAACGGTGCGATTTGGGATTCGGTCGCGGGAGCTGGGCAGTCGGCCATCGAGGACCACCAGCATCTCGCCGTCCTCTCCTGCGAGTCGGTCGTTCGCCGCCGCCTCAATGCCGCTCAGGCCCTGCGAATCCTTGCCGATGAATCCCAGCAGCGCGGCGGCGACGTGCTCCCGAGGATAGGCGCGTTTCCATGCCGTGTTGACGATCATCCCGTCGCAGCCCAGCGCTCGCACCGCTTCCGCCACCGGCCTGTCCACAGAGTCGCGCAGAAGAACGTATCGTGCCCCCTCCTTGCGCGTCAGTTTCGCAGTGAGCTGTCTCACCGGCATCTTGAGCAGGGGGGCCAGGTCCGAGGCCAGCTTGGCCGGCTGGCCTACCAGATGGGGGTCGGCGGCCACCGAGTGTAGCTTCAGGTTGAGGGCGAGAGGAACCCCGTTTCGATCGTAGATGTTCCCGCGCGGCGCGCGGATGGGCCAGCAGCGCCCCTGCCTATTCGTGGCCTCGGTCTGGTACACTTCGTGATCGGTGATCTGGATAGACCACAGCCTGACCACCAGCAATGCGAACAGGCCGATCGCGATTGCGCACCACACGCCTCCCCGGCCTCTGATCTGTATGCGTCCAATGTGCTGCATATGCTGCATCAAACACCTGGGTGGGCCACGAAAAAACCACCGCCTACCGGCGGTGGCCTTCGACCGTACTCGCCTCTGCCCGACCTCCGGCGCTGCCCACCACCGTTTCCGCCAGTTCCGCAAGTGTGGTCGCGATGCCCGTGCGCCGACTTGCCGGATCGCCCGCCACCATCCGCGTTTCTCCCTCACCAGCGGGGTGGGGGAGGAGCAGATAGTCGACCTCTGCTCGCGGATCGGCCGGCCGCATGTTGAAGCGCTGGGCCGCTAGCTGAAGGTTGCTCTCGGAGTGGGCGAGGTTGATCTGGTAGTTGAGCAGCGCGATCTCCGCCCGCAGATCCTCGATCTCTCGGCGCAGGCTCATCTCGGTATAGCCGTTGCGGGTGGTGAGGGCGGAGGCGGCCCCGTAGCAAAGGACGAGGCAGAATCCAAGGGCGGCAAGCACTACGGCGACCAATCCTGCTTGTATTCCCATCGGCCGTCTCTGCGCTGAAGCGCCCGGCTGTTGTTTGGAGGATGTGGGCAACTCCCGTGCACGGCCCTGCAACATCACTTGCTGCGACTGCATAGTGCTCACCGCCCTGTCCTTGTTTCTCGCTCACTCCGGTCGGCATCCCCGACCGGACCATCCAGGCGCCGCTCCGGCGGACCATCCAGCGGCCGCGCTGCCTCCCGCGCCTGCTTCTTCTTCACAGTCGCTCCGCGGCCCGAAGAATGGCCGACCGGGCACGCGGGTTCTCCCTGATCTCTTCGTCCGAAGGCTTGACTGCTCTCTTTGTCAAGATCCTCACTCGAGGACCCTCTCCGGACGGGGACGGCGGGCACTGTCTTCTTGCTCTGGCTCGGCGGTATGCCCCCTTGGTTGCACCGCCCTCTAGGCTGTGGTAGGTCAGGACTACGATTCTGCCGCGAGGCCTGGTGCGATGGATGGCTGCGTCCAGTGCTTCGTGAAGCGCTCCGAGTTCGTCGTTCACGACTATCCTCAGCGCCATGAAAGACTTGGTGGCTGCGTGAAGGCGTCTCGGACGCGCCCGGGGTGGGATTGCTGCTGTGATGGTGGCTGCGAGTTGGGCTGTGGTTGTGATGGGTTGTTGCTGTCGTGCTGCCGCAACTGCTCTTGCGATTCTTCGTGCCCGCCGTTCCCCTCCGTACTCCCGGAAGATCCGTACCAGCTCCTCTTCCGGCAGCGTATTGATCAGATCGGCCGCGGTGGTCTCCAAGCCAGGGTCCATCCTCATGTCCAGCGGCCCGTCCAACCGAAAGCTGAATCCACGTCTCCCTGTGGTCAGCTGTTCGAGCGATGCGCCGCAGTCGAGCAGGACCCCGTCCACCGCGCCAACACGAAGCTCGTCGAGTATCACCTCCAGTCTAGCGTAGTTGTCGTTGATCAGAGTCACCCGCCCATGGCGGGAAAGACGCTCTCTTGCTCTTTCAATCGCCTCGGGATCTCGGTCGATCCCGATCAGCCTTCCTTCCGGGCCGATGCGTTCGAGAATCGCTTCCGCATGTCCGCCCGACCCGACCGTCGCATCTACCACTACCTGGCCCGGCTGGCATGCCAGGTACTCCAGTACTTCTCTCACCATCACCGGCCGATGAACGGCCGGCTGCTGCCCCTGCTCCGCCTCGGATTTACAAGGCATGTCAAATACCGAGCGCGGCGGCCTTCTCCATAATGCGCTCGGGTGCGAACTGCTCGTTTTGGAAGGCGACCCAACGATCTTTCGCCCAGATCTCAATGCGGTTGATGACGCCTCGCACGACGACCTCGGTCTCGATGCCGGCGTACTCCCGCAGCGCAGCCGGGAGCACGATTCGGCCCTGGCGATCGAGGAACACCTTGGCCCCACCGCTGAAGAACTGCTTGACGATGTCTCCGTTCATATCGGTGATGCGGACCTGGTTGAGCCGGTCCTCGATCCCGCGCCACTCTTCCCAGGGGAACAGGAAGAGACACCCGTGCCACCCCCGAGTGACAAAACCGCCGTGCTCGAGAGCGTCGCGGAACGCTCTGGGCACGGCTACTCGCCCTCGATCATCGAGCTGGTGCTCGACCTCGCCCGTCAGCATCGGCTGTCCTCTCGCCCGTCCCTCGCTCTTTCTCAGCCTTCCGCCTACTGCGGCCTTCGTTCCCCCGATTTCCCCCGCAGTAGGGATTAGGCTCCCGGATTCTACCACAAATCCCCCGGGTGTCAAGGCTGGGACAGCCATATTCACGAAAAAACTTCGGCTCTATAGCCAAACAAAAGGTCTAGCGAAAGGCTGTTTGGGAGTGCCCTGCTGCGAGAAGGAAACTGATAGATGAGACGGGCGAAGCCGCCACCTGGAAAGGTGGCGGCTTCGCAGCAGTCAGTCTCGGCCCGAGACGCTGACCTGTCCCGAAGCTTAGCTGGTCAGGTCAAACGCACGGGAAACGAAGACCGCCATCTGGTCCCGCGAGATGTTCAGGTAAGGACGATACAGGCCGTCCGGATAGCCGAGCACGACGCCGTTCGCCACGCACGCCTGAATGGCCGTGCCGGCCCAGAACTCGGCCGGAACATCCGGGAACACGGCGACATCGATCTTCATGTCATCACCAATGGAAACCCAGCCCCGCGCGCGCGCCATGAACACGGCCATGGTATCGCGCTTCACCACATCCAGCGGATGATAGAGGCCGTCCGGATAGCCCGTGACGATGCCGTGCGCGTAGCAGTACTCGACATGGTCATAGGCCCAGTGGTCAAACGGCACGTCCGCGAAGCGAGAGTAGCCGGTGTAAGGGGGAATGTTATCCTCGCCGCCCGCGTGTGCCCGGGCGATGAAAACAGCCATCTGGGCGCGGGAGACGGTGAACTCAGGGTGGTAGAGGCCGTCCGGGTACCCAAGGGTGATCTCCGTGTCAAGGCAGGCTTTGATCTGTCGATAGGCCCAGTGATAGAAGGGCACGTCGAAGAAGTCATCCCAGAGCGCCAGGATGTCCAGCCCCCATCCTGTGTCGGCAACGTAAGCGCACTTCTCCAACACCGCAACGTCCGCAGCCCACCCGTGCGTCTGGTAATACGCCACCTCTACCGGAGCACTCGGCGTGGAGAAATCTACCAGCAGGAGCCCATTTTCACCGTCCGCCACCAGCGCCAGGCTGCCCACAGCCGCCACCGACTCGGCCCATCCGAGCGTGTCGAAGTACCCAATCTCGATCGGCTGTGAGGGTTGGGAGATATCTATCGCCCGAACGCCGGCATCCCCGTCCGCGACATATGCGCGATCGCCCACAACTGCCACGCCCCGGGCTTGGCCCGGCGTGTTGTAGAACCCAACCTCATATGGCCCCAAGATGGGATTGCCCGCGACCGCTACATCGTCGACATATGCAGAACTGGCCGGCCCGCTACAATAGATTGCCAGCCGGAGAGTGAAGTCCGGGTTGTCGTCGGCGTCCGCGCCCAGCGACTCCTGGAAGTAGTACAGCCGATCTTCGAGCAGATCGCCCGCTTCAATCTCCAGCAGGGGATTCCACTCATCGCCGTCATGCCAGTCAACTGACACATGATCGGGCGCTACATCGAGACCCGAGATTCCCAGGTAGAACGAGACGCCTATGTCCTCAAATCCTACCGTGGAAATCGTCTGCTGGATGCTCGCGTCGGTGCGCAGACGGACAGCATGAGTCTCGTTCTTCGGCTCCCCGGTGTACCACTCGACATCGCCGCTCTCCTGCCAGCCTGCAAGCTCGTCCTCGAAGTCATCGGAGAAGACGGTGAAGCGCGAGGCCCCGGATGGCATGATGTTTATCACCCGCAGGCCGGAGTCGCCGTCCGCCACACAGGCATAGGGCACCCCGCCCAACGTCGCCGCGGCAACGCCCGATGCCCATCCGGGCGTGTCGAGGGATCCACTCTCGAAGGGCGCAAACGTCTACTCAGTAGAGATCAGTGACAGCCCCTCGTCTCCGTCGGCAACCAACGCATACCTGCCGCCCAGGATGGTCGAGCTGGCGACGCCAAGCGCCGCTCCCGAAGTGGCAACTGAGCTCAGTTTATAGGGGCTTGAGGGGTTCCCCTCGGAGAGCAGGGAGATGCCCTGATCGAGGACTGCCGCGTATATGGCGTGCCCGGGTACGATGGCTACATCGGTGACATCGCCGAGGCCGGCGTTCGATCCGATTTGCGCCGGGTCCTCTGGGAGCTCCGCGTCGCTGACCTGTACCACCTTCAGACCACCCGCGCCGCAGGCGAGGTAAGCTAGGCCAATGCCTCCAGTCCCCTCCACGACTGCCAGCCGCTCGGCCATGCCGGGAGATTCGAGCGCGGCCAGCTCGCTGTAGGCCGGAAGTATGTCGATCACGGACAGCCCCGCCTCCGCATCCGCCACATATGCATAGCCGCCCTGCACCGTCACGTCCGATGGCCCGGGGCCGGAGGGAGTCCCGCACCAGGCGGTCGGCTCCGAGGGCAGGCTGCCCGGGTTGCTGACGTCAACAACTATGATCCCCATGCCGCCTATGGCGACATAGGCGTAGGCGCCTTGCACCGCAACACCGTGCGCAGAACCGAAGTCAGAGGTATCGAAGAAGCCTAGCTCTACAGGCGACATTGGAGTCGAAACATCGATCAACCTAAGCCCGGCATCGCCGCCGGCCACATAGGCAATGCCATTTGCGTGCGCGATACCCCAGGCGTATCCGGCCGGCACCGATAGAGAGGCAACCGGGCCGGTCGGTGTTGCGATATCCATGATTTGCAGCCCGGACGAACCATCCGCGACAAAGGCGTAGCTGCCAGACACGACAACATCATTGGCAGAGCCAGGTGTATCGAGCGTGAACAGCACACTGGGGGTTGCCGGCGTGCTCACGTCAACTGCCGTCAGTCCTGCGGCTCCATCTGCAACATAGGCAACCGTACCCGAGACGTCCACCCCATTCGGGTGTCCCCCGGCGGCGGTGGGCGTCCCTCCCGCGGAGCAAACAGGTGCCATCGGGCTGCTGATGTCTACCAGCAGGAGCCCGTCGCTCCAGTCAGCCACATAGGCATAGTCGCCTTGGACGGCCACGTCCATGGCTTGATCCGTGTTTGTGCAAGCCCAAAGCTCCACCGGGTTAGTCGGGTCGCTGACGTCAAACGCCCTCAAGCCTCCCCCTGCATCCGCGACATAGGCGACGGACCCCACGGTCGCCACTCCCTCCGCGCTGCCCGCGGTCGGAGCGTGGCCCACGACAATGGGGGCCGGGAGGGTAGATACGTCAATAATACGCAGGCCGCCCGTGGCATCCGCCACGTACACGGCCGCCCCGGCGATCGCCAGGCCAGTCGCCGTCCCCGGAGTGTCACACGAGCCGAGCGCCACGGGAGTGCTCGGATCTGTTATGTCGAGGGCCTGAAGCCCGGCCGAACCGTCCGCGACGTAAGCGCGGTTGCCGTCAACGATCACATCCAGAGCGGAGCCGAGCGTATCGAACGAGCCAAAACCACACCCCGGTGCAGCCGGATCCGTGATGTCGATCACTCGCAGGCCGCTCTCCCCGTCGGCCACATAGGCGTAGTTCCCAGAGATCGCCACGCCCGTAATGGTGTCCAACGCGCCGCAGGAAGCGACTGCCACCGGACCGGTCGGACTCGTTACATTGAAGATCTGCAGGCCGCCGAATCCGTCCGCGACGTACGCATAGCCGTTGTCCACAGCCACATCCCAGGCGTAGCCCGGCGTATCATAGGAGGCTGCCGCGACCGGATTCTCGGGGTCGCTCACGTCAATCACGCAGAGACCGGCCCCGTGGTCCGCGACATATGCATAGCCGCCGGAAACTGTCACTCCGGAGGCATAACCTGAGGTGCTGAGAGAACCAACTTCGACCGGCGCTGCCGGGTCGCTCACATCGATCACGCGGAGACCCGCGTCCCAGTCGGCCACATAGACGTAGCTTCCCGAGACGTCCACTCCCTCAGCAGTCCCGGGAGTGTCGAAGAAACCGACCTGCACCGGACTGGCCGGGTTCGAGATGTCGAGGATCGAGAGTGCCCCCTGCGCGGCTACGTAGGCGTAATCGCCATCGATCGCCACATCATGCGGAACCCCACCGGCCAACATGGCAACCAGGGACATCTCGACAGGGGCTGCTCCGGCTGGACCCGCAATGATCGTCAGCGCTCCGAGAAGCGTCAAGGCTATCAGTACGACAACCTTCGGCCTGCGCGCAACCATGACTCAACCTCCTCCGAGTTCCCGCTGCCGGCGTGCTGCAGTGCCGACCTGACCGCCCGGCGGTCAAGAAACGATGAAATGCCGGCAGCGGCACCAATACGAAGTTAGCACAACGCCGTGCTATCAGTCAATAGCCGCCTCCCTGCGCCGGACACGGCAGGCCGCTGGCATGAGCCGCCAGATACGCCGGTGATGTCTGTCTACACCATCTGGGTGGGTCCAGGATCACTTGGGCCCGGGATCACTATGGAGAGAGCGACAGAGGCCTGAACCGCCGTCCCAGCACCACCGTCCCATAGCGCCCGCGCTTCTGGAGGATGCCGTCTACTATCAGCGCGCTGCTGGAGAAGATGACCTTTCCCCACTGCTGGTAGACGCGCTCGAAGACGGTGACTTCGATTAGCCCCGTCTCATCTTCCAGAGTGATGAAGACGACTGTCCGGCCGGAGCGGGTGGGCGGGCGCTGGCGGGCGATGACGATGCCGGCAACGCGGACGCGCCGGCCGTCAGGTAGGGGATCGAGCTGGGCGCGTGAGATGGTGTTCATTGCGCGCAGTTTTTCCCGGGAGAAATAGAGGGGATGCCGCTTTGTGCTCAGGCCCGTCATCGCCAGTTCGGATGCAGTGTCCTCGCGCTCGGTGGTAGGCGGAAGCGCGGGCGATGGGGTGCCGGCCGCGGAGGGGCTCAAGAGCGCGAGCTGGCCATTGAGCCGTTGGACGCGGTCGCGATGACGACTGCTGGTGGAGGAGATCTCGTTGAGCTCCCAGAGGAGTTCTCGCCGAGAGGGAGTCAGGCTGTCGAAGGCCCCCGCGCGAATCAGATTCTCGATCATCGGCCGGGGGAGCCCGGTGCCGGCGCAGAAGTCGCGCAGCGAGCGGAATCGGCCTTCATTCTCGCGGGCGTCGAGTATGGCCTTGAGCCCGGCCCCGCTCAGGCCGCGGACTTGTGCCAAACCGACGCGGATAGCTCCGTCTTCGACCCAATAACGATCGCGGCTCCTGTTGACGTCCACGGAACGAATCTCGACGCCGAAGTGCTTTGCTTCGTTGAGGATTACCTCCGAGGGATAGAACCCCATCGGCTGGTTGGACATGATGGCGGCCAGGAACTCGGCAGGATAGTGGGCCTTGAGGTAGGCGGTCTGGTAGGCGATGATGGCGAACGAAGCGGCGTGGGCCTTGCAGAACCCGTAGGCGGCGAAGGCGGATAGCCGCAGGAATGCCTCCTCCGCCACCGACTTCTCGACGCCGCGCCGCCGACATCCATCGAGGAAGGAATCGCGGATCTTCGCCATCTCCTCGGCCGAGCGGTCGTGCGTCATGGCGCGGCGAAGGGAATCCGATTGCCCGAAGCTGAAATCGGCGAGCGCGCTCGCCACCTCCAGCACTTGCTCCTGGTAGAGGATGATTCCGTAGGTCTCCTCCAGCGCGGGCTCCAGCGCGGGATGCAGGAAGGTGGTGGGCTCTTCGCCGTGGCGGCGGGCGAGGTAGGGGCCGATCATATCGGCCTGCATGGGTCCGGGACGGAAGAGGGAAATGTTGGCGATGATGTCGTCGAAGCGGGTGGGCTGTAGCCGGGAGAGCAGGCCGCGCATCCCCGGACTTTCCAACTGGAAGACGCCGACGGTGCGGGCCGCACGAAGAAGCTCGAACGTCTTCTCATCATCGAGCGGGATCCCGTCGAGGTCGAGCGCGCGGCCCCGCGTCTCCCGGAGAATATGAAGAGCTTCCTCGATAGCTGAGAGATTACGCAGCCCCAGTATGTCCATCTTCACCAGGCCGAGATCTTCGATGTCGTCCTTGTCAAATTGGCAGACGACCACCCCTTTAGCGGATACTTCCAGGGGCGTGAAGTCAGTGATGGGATCGCGAGAGATGACCATTCCACCGAGATGGACACTGAGGTGGCGGGGGAAGCCGTCTATCGCCTCACAGATGTCGAGCAGCTCCTCCAGCGCCGCCGCATCGAAGCCGGAGCCGCGCAGCTCGGGCAAGTTCGCAATGGCGTCCCGGATGCGGCCGGCGGAAATGTACGGCATAGACTTGCTGATGCAATCGATGAGCGGCTCGGGAACACCGATCGCCTTGCCGACTTCGCGGATGGCGGACCGGGCATTGTAGGTGTTAAGCGTGGCGACCATCCCCGTGTGCTCCACGCCATAGCGCTCCGCCACATACTCGATCATCTCATCTCGGCGGCGAGAGTCGAAATCGAGATCCACGTCTGGCATTTCGCGCCGCTCCGGGTTCAGGAAGCGCTCGAACAGCAGCCGCGCGGCGATAGGGTCAACTTGCGTGATGCCGAGCAAGTAGCTCACCAGGGAATCGGCGGCCGAACCGCGCCCGGAGCAGCGAATGCCCCGCGCCCGCGCCTCCTCCACGATGTCCCAGACGACGAGGAAGTACTCGCACAGCCCCAGCTCGCGGATAACCTTCAGCTCGTGGCGTAGCCTCTGTTCAACCCTCCCCGTAGGGCGGGAGCGTGCTTGCCCTGCATAGCCTTGGCGAAGCAGGGTCTCCTGTCCATTTCCCCCTGTCATTCTGAGCGAAGCGAAGAATCTCGCCTTATCCCCATACCTCCTCCTCGCCCCCTCCCAGCACAACCACTCCAGCAGCCTCTCGGCCAGCTCTCCCTCCACTCTCTGGTCTGTCGCCGGCCACCATGCTATCTGTTCGGCAGGAGCTTGCCTCCTGCCATAGTGGTGGCGCAGGTTTTCAACCTGCGCATCCGCCGCAGGCCGATAATCCCGCATCCGAAGCTGCTGGGTTGGGCAGGAGCTTGCCTCCTGCCCCTTTGTCATGTCGCGCATTCGGAAGAGGGGAAAATGAAGCTGCCCCAGCCTCAAGTCAACGTCGCACTGCTCGGCGATGCGAACGGTGTTCGCGAGGGCCTCGGGGTGGTGGGCGAAATCTTGCTCCATGGCGCCGGCTGACTTCAGATAGCGCTCCGCGCCGCGCCGTCGGATGGGATGCCATTCGTCCCGGGTCGTGAGCGTCTGGATGCAGGCGAGCACGTCCTGCAAGCGCGCTTCCTCGGGTGTGAGGTAATGCACATTTGCGGTGGCCACGGTGGGCGCACCCATCTCCTCTGCAAGCGCGGCCAGTCGAG
>JAUVSA010000168.1 GCA_030597345.1 Bacillota bacterium | reverse complement strand
GCTGCAGGAAGACCGGGCCCTGGCACCAGGTGTTGCACTTGTACACTTTCAGTCCCCGATACTCGGCTCCGACGGCCGGCTCCACGCGGCCGCTGTAGCTGGCGAAATCCTCCTCTGCCAGCAGCCCTGAGTGGGCCTTCCCGCTGGCATCCACCACCTCGTTCTCCCGCTGGAAAGCGACCATCTGCCGCGCCGGCTCCCCTCGGTAGAACACATCCCGCGCCGCCCTCAGCGCGGCCGTCCGGCCGCGAGCGGCGGCCTTGCGCTCGGCCTCCACCAGCAGCCGAAGGGTCGCCGCCCAATCGCGCTGCACGAGGACCTCTCCCAGCTCGAGGACGCGTCCGTCGGGCGCGAAGACGTCCGCGGTGCTCGGGTAGTGCTTCTGCCAGTGCGCCAGGTTTGACTCGCATGACGAGCGGAGCGCCCCGTACATCGGAAATCCCTGTTTGGCCAGTTCCAGCGCCGGCGCGAGCACCTCCGCCAGCGGCATGGTGCCGAAGACTGCGAGGGTGGTGATGTACGAATCCACGGCAGCCGGGACCACGGCCGGTAGAAAGCCGTCACCTGGGATCTTGTCGATTCCCATCTCTTTGAAGCGGTCGATGGTCGCCGCCCGCGGCGCGACCCCGTGCCCGTTTACCGCGAACACCTCTCCCCGCTCAGCGGAGTGGACGAGGGTGGGCGCCTCGCCGCCGATGCCGTAGTCCTGCGGCATCAGCACTGCCAGCGCGAATCCCATCGCGGCGCCCGCGTCGAATGCGTTGCCGCCGGACTGCAGCATTCGAATCCCCGCCTCCGCCGCCAGATAGTGTCCCGCGGTGACGACACCGCGCGTCGCCATGATCACCGGCCGGGTCGTGAATCCTGCCACTCGAAGTCTCCTATCCCAGCCGCTTCCGGAACCGCAGCGCGCTGAGTGTGAAGATTGCCCCGCCCAGCACCCCCGACGCCGCGGCCTGCGGCCACAGCCCCGCAACTTCGACCGCCCACTCCTTCATCCGAGCTCCTCGCGCTTCCGCCGCACCAGCTCGAAGAACGCGTCCTCCAGCCCTGGCTCCACCTGCCTGATCCTGCGCACCCGCACCCCTGCGGCCTGGAGCGCCTTGCGCACAGAGCCTTCGACCTCCGGCCGTTCCACCGACGCGTGCAGCCGATCGCCAAACACCTCCACCCATCGCACCCCGGGCACCGGCCGAACCGCCTCCCGCCCCTCCTCGCGCGGTTCGCACACCACCTGGACCAGCTCGAGCTGCGCCTGCCGGCGGATCTCCCGCGGCGTGCCGCAGGTCAACAGCCGTCCTTCGTATAGGAGCCCCACTCGCCTGCACCGCTCCGCCTCATCCATGTAGGGCGTGGTCACCAGCACGGTCATCCCCTCGCTCGCCAACCGCAGCAGCAGCTCCCAGAACTCGCCCCGCGAGATCGGGTCCACACCGGTCGTCGGCTCATCGAGCAGGAGGATCTCCGGCCGGTGGATCAGTGCACAAGTTAGCGCCAGCTTCTGGCGCATGCCTCCCGACAAGTCCTGGACAAGCCGACCGCGGAACCTCCCCAAGCGACTGAGGGAGAGCAGCCGCTCCCGCCGATCCTCAAAGAGCGTACCTGTGACTCCGTGCACGCGCGCCTGAAACAGCAGGCTCTCGTCCACTGTGAGTCTTGAGTATAGGCTCAGGCGCTGTGGCACGTATCCAATGCGGCGCTTCACCTCCGCCGGCTGTGATAGCACATCGAATCCGGCCACCCCCACCCATCCACCGGTTGGTGGCAGCGCGCCGCACATCATCCTCAGCGTCGTTGTCTTTCCCGCTCCGCCCGGTCCCACCAGCCCGAACACCTCGCCCGCCATCACGACCAGATCCAGCCGATCCACGGCTGTCACCTGGCCGAACATCTTGCGCAGCCCGCGTGCCTCGATTGCCGTCTTGCCGGCCAGCTCAGCCACCGCGACTCTCCGCTAACGCTCTGTTCCCTGGCCTCGACTACCCCACCGCGTGACATGGACACCACACGCTTGCTGCCCGCGTTCCGCCCGCGCTCTCGCGACTCCTGCCCGCGCGTGTCGGCTCGGGACGCCGTCGCGGTGGCGCTTTCTCTGCATCCCCATAGCCGGCGCTGACTTGCTCCTGCTGACGGCCGACCCTCATGTCTGCTCCCCCGGGTCAGAGGAACGCGGTCGGAGGAGGTGAACTGAACTTGGGCTGGGAGGTCGGGCCGCCGCCTGGCCTCTGCTAGATCACCCTGAGGAGCAAATGATGCCAAAGATCGCTTTCGTCGGAGCTGGCAGCCTCGGTTTTACCCGGACCCTAGTGATCGACATGATGTCTTACGAGGATCTGGCCGACTCGACCATCTCCCTCATCGACGTCGACGAACGCCGCCTCGACTACGCGAAGCGGGCCGTAGATCGAATCATGCAGGCTGGCAGCTATCCCGCCAAGGTCGCGGCGACCCTCGATCGCGCCGAAGGCCTCAAGGATGCTGACATCGTCATCATCACCATCCTCGCCGATGGGGTGAAAGGGTTCCGGCCCGAGATCGAAATCCCCATGAAGTACGGCGTGGACTTCAACGTGGGAGACAGCTATGGGACCGCGGCTGTCTTCCGCACCCTTCGCACCCTCCCGCCGATGATCGACATCTGCCGCGACGTCGAGAAGCACGCGCCCAATGCCTACGTCCTGAACTACACCAACCCCATGTCCATGCTCTGTCGAGGCCTGCACCGGGCGACCTCGGTCAGGCTAGTAGGCCTCTGCCACAGCGTACAAGGGCTTGCCGAAGAGATCGCCGAGTGGATCGGCGTTCCAGGCGACGATGTCATATGGGACTGCGCCGGCATCAACCACCAGGCCTGGCTGCTGAGGTTCGAGCGGAAGAACGGGGAGAACCTCTATCCGCTGCTTAGGGAGGCCGTGGAGAAGCCCGAGATCTGGCGCAAGGACATCGTCCGGAACGAGATGTTCAAGGCCCTCGGCTACTACGTCACGGAGTCCAGCGGGCACAACTCCGAGTACAACTGGTGGTTCCGCAAGCGCCCGGACCTGATCGAGAAGTACTGCACCCACGGCGAAGACTGGAATCCCGGCGTCCACGGGATCATCCTGCAGGAATACGCAGATGCCGACGAAACCTGGGTGAAGGAGTTGGCCGACTACGCCGAGGGCCGCGTCGAGATCGACCTCGGCGCTTCTGACGAGTACGCCTCTCGCATCGTGCGCGGCCTCCTCTACGATGAGACGTTCAAGTTCAACGCCACTGTCCCGAACGAGGACCTGATCACGAACCTCCCGGACAAGACCGCGGTCGAGGTGCCGGTCATCGCGGACAAGTCCGGCTTCAGCGCCATCCACGTAGGGGACCTCCCGCTCCAGTGCGCGGCGTTGAACCACGTCAACGCCATGGTGGTCGAGCTGACGGTCGAATCGGCCCTGCGCGGCGATCCGGTCGCCGCCTACCACGCCTGCTGCTACGATCCTCTGGCCGCCGCCAAGCTCTCCCTGGCGGAGATCAAGGAGATGGTCGGCGATCTGTTCGAGGCGCAGGCCCCCTTGCTGCCGCAGTTCGAACACTTGAGTTGAGAGACGTTGCGAGCAGACGATAGATAGGTTGTCCGGCAAAGAGCGCCTGTGAGGATTGTCGGCGCTCTTTGCGGTTGCGGAAGGCGCGGCCGGGCGCTCGGCACGCCGAGGCAAGACGTTCTCACAAAGCCCCCAAGAGGTCGTCTATACTTCGGGCTCTTGCTCGTCGGCGCCGAGGTCTGCTTGCCCACGGGCAGCAGGCCGCGGGTCACCGTCGAAGTCGGTCGAGCAGCCGGAGACGGGATCAGCCTGGTCGATCGCGGCCGTGGCGGCGGCGGTCAGATGTAGATCCCCCTCGGGGACGTTCCGGAACCAGTGATCTGCTATGCCCTGAGTGAGATTGTTCTCCTTGGCGACACCGTCCTCGTCGCCGTAGATGCGGCCGCGGACGAGGTTGTTCGCAATGTGGATGCGTGTGAGCTCGCGCCAGTGGCAGTGGATGCCTCTGCCGCGGTCGGGGTCCGGGGTGAGAACCGTGTTGTGGTAGACCTTCACACCGCTCGCCCAGCAGACTTCGATGCCCTTGTCCGCACCGGCGACGATGAAGTTGTTGCGGATGACGCCGCCTGTGTTGTGCGGCCGGGCCGGGGCCTCGGAGGAGCCGGAGGGATTACCGTAGCAGATGGACCGGTCGCAGTTGACGAAGACGTTGCGCTCCGAGATGACGTTCTCCGACTCGACCCACACAAAGACGGCCCCGCGCCCGCCGCCGTTGGCGCCGCGGATGTTACTGAAGTAGTTATCGCTGATAATCCAATCCTTGAGACGCATGCAGTCTATGGCGGAGATGTAGTCTCCCTGAAAGAGCCACGTGCGAGGCGGGATCTTTGAGTTCTCGAAGTAGCAGTACTGGATGCTGCCGCCGTCAACGGGCTGGCGATCGCCGCCGGTTCCTTTGATCATGCGGGTGCCGATGTTGAAGAAACGACAGTTGTAGATGTTGATGTTCCGGAGGCCGCGACCGTCGAAGAGGAGGTTCTCCAGCTTGATGCCGTAGGCGTGGGCTTCCTCGAAGGTGAGGTTGGCGATGGTGATGTCGGCGCAGCCCTGGATCCGGAGTATGTCATCCTGTTTGCTCTCGCTGGCAAAGCCGGAGCCGCGGAGGACCACCTTCGTCGGGTCGCCGGAGGCGCTCCGGATGTTGACGTCGCTCTTGCCCGCAAGGTGCAGGAAGGTGGGAAGCTCGTAGGTGCCGTCTGCGATGAGAATAGTGTCGCCGTCGCGCGCCTCCCGCACGGCCGCCATGAGCTCTCCAACGGTGGAGACGTGGACGGGGCGGCCCGTCAGAGGCAGCGGGGGCGCGGATGGCATCCAACTCGGACGTCCGGCGAACGATGGCTGGGTGCTCGCAGCGAAGCCGATCAGGAGCGCGATCGCCATCGCGGTGGCTGACGTGAGAGGCATCTGGAGTCCTCCTGACGCGGCACATGGCGTTGCCGCGGGTGCTGTAGT
>JAUVSA010000005.1 GCA_030597345.1 Bacillota bacterium | reverse complement strand
GCCCAATGGTCCCATATGCCCAATGGTCCCATATGGTAGAATGATTCTGGCCCGCGCACAGGCTCGGGGACCGCTCGGGCGTGTCCCATCGCTGCTTAGCACCGACAAGGAATCCCTCATGTGCACAACTGCACTACCAGCGCGGGCACCCCGCCAACTCCCTTCCCCGGCCATTGCCGAGCAGGAACTGGCCGTCTTCAGGTGAACAAGGCTTACCTCAGATCGATCAACATCGGGGAACACCCCAGGGGTCGTCGCTCCGACACATGATGCGGCAACATTTCCGGACCCGGGGCAAGGAGTTGATCCGTGAAGACGTGTTTTGACAAGGACTGGCGCTTCCACCTGGCCGAGGAGCCTACAGCCTTCTGGTCCGAGTGGCTGACCCGCAAGTTCGACGATCAGTCGTGGCGCCGTCTCGACCTGCCACACGATTGGAGCATCGAGCTGCCCCGCGACCCGGAGAGCCCGAGCTGCCCGGAGGGCGGCTTCTTCGTGGACGGCGTCGGGTGGTATCGCAAGCGCTTCGCGGTGCCGGAGTCCTGGCGGGGCCAGCGCATCGCCCTCACCTTCGAGGGCGTCTTCAAGAACGCCGAAGTCTGGGTGAACGATCGCTATCTCGGGCGGCATCCCTATGGGTACACCAGCTTCACCATGGATCTGACTCCCTACATCGACGTGGAGGCGGAGAATCTGGTAGCGGTGCGGGTCGACAACTCGGCGCCGAAGCACAGCCGCTGGTACTCCGGCTCCGGCATCTACCGTCACGTGTGGCTCCTGGTTCGCGACCCGGTGCACATCGCCGACGGCGGCCTCCACGTGACCACGCCCGAGGTGTCGGCGGAGTCCGCGCTCGTCCGCCTCGAGACGACTGTGGTCAACGAATCCGACGAGGCCCGGCAAGTCACTGTGAACTGGGTCGTGCTGGGTCCCGACGGCGAAGAGTGCGGCCTCCGGGAGGCGGAAGCCGAAATCCTGTCCGGCGGGTCCCACGCCTTCACCCAAGAGCTGCCGCTCTCCCGCCCGAGCCTCTGGTCGCCCGATCACCCCTCGCTGTATCGATTGCAGGTGGAGGTGCGCGCTGGCGACGCGGTGCTGGACGCGGACACCACGACCTTCGGTGTTCGCAGCATCGAGTTCAGCGCGGCGGAGGGGTTCCTGCTCAACGGCGAATCGCTCATCATGCGCGGCGGCTGCGTGCATCACGACTGCGGCCCTTTGGGATCCATGTCCATCGACCGGGCAGAGGAACGCAAGGTCGAGGTGCTCAAGGCGAGTGGCTTCAACGCCGTCCGATGTGCCCACAATCCTCCCGCCCCGGCCTTCCTGGACGCCTGCGACAGGCTGGGAATGCTGGTGATAGATGAGGCCTTCGACAACTGGCGCGAGCGGGGCACCCCCAACGACAATCACATCGTGTTCGACGATTGGTGGCAGCGCGATCTGGACAGCATGGTCCTGCGCGATCGAAACCACCCCTGCATCGTCCTGTGGAGCATCGGCAACGAGGTGACGGAGGCCCGCCTGCCGTGGGGACCGGAGATCGCCCATCGCCTGGCCGAGAGGGTGCGGCTCCTCGATCCCACCCGGCCGGTGATCTGCGCGGTCAACAACCATCCGGACTGGGAGCAGGTTGACAAGTTCTTCGCGGAGCTGGATGTCTGTGGGTACAACTACCTCGTGGGCCGCTACGAAGACGACCACCAACGGCATCCCGAGCGCATCATCGTGGCGACCGAGACGTTCGCCAGCAAAGCCTATGAGTACTGGCGCGCGGCGGAGCGCCTTCCCTATGTCGTCGGCGATTTCGTCTGGACCTCAATGGACTACCTCGGCGAGTCCGGCATTGGTGGCAGCTGCCTCGAAGGCGACGAGAACGCGCCTACCGAGCAGAGTTGGCTGCCGGGCTATCCCTGGCACCAGGCATACTGCGGCGATATCGACATATGCGGTTGGAAGCGCCCGCCATCGTACTATCGAGACCTGCTGTGGACAGCCCCCGACGCGCTCTATATCGGCGTGCTTGCGCCCGTGCCGGAGGGCAGGAAGGTCGCCCTCAAGGATTGGGGCTGGCCCGACGTGCAGGCCTCCTGGACCTGGCCCGGCCTGGAAGGCCGCGAGTTGCAGGTGGATGTCTACTCCGCCTGTGATGAGGTCGAACTCGTGCTCAACGGGACGCCCGTAGGCAGGAAGAAGATGGCCGAGGCGGATCGGCTGATCGCGACCTTCATGGTGCCCTACGCCGCCGGGGAGCTCACGGCCGTTGGCTACCGGGCCGGAGCCAAGGTGGTGGCGCACTCACTTGTGACCTGCGGCCCCGCCCAAGGCCTTCGCCTTACCGCTGACCGCAATCCCATCTATGCAGACCCAAACGACCTCTCCTACATCACGGTGGAAGCCATTGATGCGGAAGGCCGTCCGGTGCCGACCGCCGATCACGTCGCCCGTTTCACGGTCACCGGCCCAGGCCACCTCGCCGCCGTGGGCAGCAATAACCCACAACACACCGAGCCCTACCGCGGCGATCGACATCGCCTCTTCCGCGGTCGCTGCCTCGCCATCGTCAGACCAGATGAGCAGGCGGGCGACATCCACTTGTGCGCCGAGGCCGACGGGCTCGCCACCGCAGAGATCACCATCGGCGCCAAGGCGCGCCCTCAACCGTAGACCTCTTCACCCAGTGCATTCGCCCGCGCGAATGCCGAAGCAGCCCCCTG
The DNA here is from genome assembly GCA_030597345.1 of Bacillota bacterium. Taxonomy (GTDB): domain Bacteria; phylum Armatimonadota; class Hebobacteria; order Hebobacterales; family Hebobacteraceae; genus JAUVSA01. The sequence goes on along the minus strand of JAUVSA010000005.1, from coordinate 19,202 downwards.
GAGCCTGTCAGGAGAACCGACGAGTATCTGCGGACTACACCTCGCCGGCCGCGCAGGAGCGGCCTCACAGCAAGCCGAATCCGAAGCCATGGATTAGCGCGCATTTCATAACCCTCACTCGCCTGGCTGTCCGCTGGAGACGCTGGCATGAAATGCGCCTGCTGGAGCTTGGCGGCTTGTGCTGCTGTTCCATAACCTCAGATGGAGGTTATGGAACAGCTTCTAGTGTGCCGTCCCAGTGTTAGCTGCGGAAATACAGGACGTGGCACAGGACGGCACGAGCCCACGACAGGCTCATAGCGTCCGTTCTGTGATTATCCGCGGATAACAATATCATGAAGTTGTTCCTCGGACACGACAGTAGAAGCTGTTTCATAACCTCAGATGGAGGTTATGAAACAGCAGCACAAGCCGCCAAGCTCCAGCCACCGGAACCACTGGAGCCACGACCTCAGGCGCCGCGGATGAATGCCGAAACGATAGGAGGACCAAGCATGAGCCGCTCACACCTCAGAGTATTGCCCGGCGGACGGACCACAGACGGCGGCCGCTGGCTGAACATCGAGGCCGGGGCCGCGTACGTAGGCAAGGCACGCTGCCGCATGGGCGACGACCTGCTGACGCTCTACTCCATTATGATCTTCACCCAGTTCCAAGGACGCGGATATGGCAGGCAAACGATTGATCTGCTGAAGCAGCAATTCGCAGTCATCGTAGCGGACAGAGTGCGCCATAGCGCGGTTGGTTTCTGGAGGAGTATGGGCTTCAGGGAGAGACCTGATGGAAACTGGGAGTATCGGAGACGCAGCTGAACGCAGGTAGTCCGTTCTGTCCCGGGCACAAGCTCACTGGTCCTGCTCGGCCATACCGACTCCTCTCCCGGCTCGGCAGCATGTCGGTTAGCTGACCGCGCTATCCTGACATCCGACTCCGCCAGGCTGCCGGCTGTCGCCGCCCGCAAGAGGGAATCGTCCCGCGGCTGCGAATCCAACTCGAAACCACTCCGCCTGCAGACTGGAGGCATTCTCATGCCCATCGACTTGTGGACCACGCACTCGTTGGACAAGGTCTTCCCGGACAGCGAAAAGCCGCCGAGAGCGTCGCAGTCCATCTCTCTGAAGGCCGCTCGGCATGAGACCGAAGATGCCCAGGTGGCGCTGCGCATTCCCAGAGATATGGAGATTGCCCAGGCTAGCTTCTCGCTGCCGCACCTCATTGGCCCCGACCGCCGGAGGATCTCCAGCCGGAATCTGGACGCCTGGTGGATCTGGTACACGTATGTACTGGAGAATCCACCTGCCAACAAGGACCCGGCCAGCTATCTCCGCAAGGCGCCGGCGTTCTTCCCCGATGCCTTTCTGGAGGAGAAGAAGATCGCCATCCGTGATGAATGGACTCAGCCGCTGTGGGTCTCGGTGAGCATTCCCAAGGGCACTCCGGCAGGTGACTACAGGGGGACGATGGCGATCGATCTTGTGACCAAATCGGGCGAGAGACATCATTTCGAGGTCCCGATGACGGTGACGGTGTGGCCCTTCACTCTGCCGGACAAGCCGCATCTCCACCACACCGAGTGGTTTGAGGCAGGTGTCATTGCAGACTACTACCATGTCGAACGGTGGTCGGAGCAGCACTGGACGTGGCTCCGGAGAATCGCAGCCGACATGGCCCGCCACAAGCAAGACATGATCCTCACGCCATTCAGCAGCCTGGTACAAGTGAAGCGGACCAAGACCGGCCGATTCAGCTTTGACTTCAGCAAGCTCGACCGATGGGTCAAGACGTTCAAGAAGGCGGGAGTGGACTGGATCGAGGGGAGTCACGTGGCCGGCCGAACTGGGGACTTCGAGAGCGACATCGTGTGGGGGCGCTTCCCCGTGTACGCGCGGGACGGAAAGCAGATCGACACTTCGCGAGATAAGCTTTCCGAGAGAGAATTCGAGCCCTACGTCGAGCAGTTGCTCAAGGCCGTGTACGCGCATCTGAAGAAGCGCGGATGGCACAAGCAGTACGCGCAGCACATCGCCGACGAGCCCATACCTGAGAACGAGCAATCGTGGTGTCATCGCGCGCGGAAGGTGCGGGAGTGGCTGCCGGGTGGGCCGATCATCGACGCTGTCATGAGCGGCGGACTGGAGGGGCCGGTGGAGTGGCGCGTGCCGCAGATACAGCACACTGGACCTGAGGTGCCACGCGGCCCCAACGAAGAGCTCTGGAGCTACGTGTGCCTCGCTCCTCAAGGCCAATACCCCAATCGCTTTCTCGACTATCCATCCATACGTAACCGGATCATCTTCTGGCTTTCCTGGAGTCTCGGCCTCAAGGGATTCCTCCACTGGGGCTATGCGTTCTGGGTTCGGTGGCAGGGAGTACCGGTTGACGTGCCAGTCTCTCCCTGGCTCGACGCGACCGGGGCAAGCATCTACTGCGCCGATCGCACTCCGCTTCCGGCCGGTGATCCCCATATCGTATATCCGGGGAGGAACAGCATCTGTTCCAGCATTCGGTGGGAGGTCAACAGGAAAGGCTTCGAGGATTTCGAGTACCTCTATCTGCTGGAGCGGGCGGTGGCCCCTGCCGGCAAGCGGGCGCGGGGCCGCGCGGCCTCCGCGGCCAGGAAGCTGCTGGCACGCGTAAGGTCCGAGATCGCTCCCGACCCCCTCGGGCACACGCGGAATGAAGAGCTGCTGCTGGGCGCGCGGGAGGAAGCGGGGAAGCTGCTCGCGACGCTCGCCGCGGAGGAGTAGCGTGGGTCGCTAGCTGACGCTCGTGCGGCGGCCCCCCGTCGTACTCCGGCGGTGACGGCCATCCCGACGTGCAGCCAGGGTGACCTCGCCTCCGCGAGTGCCTTCACTGTCCCCATTAACCGTCCCCGGGCCCGAGTCGTTCCATCATTGCTGTACTGCCTGTATCCAGGCCGGCTGCGAGCGCGCGATGCCTTGCGCGAGTACGGCCTGCGGCCACTCGACAGGCACGGGAGCGGCCGAGGGAGAAATGAAACACAGTCCGTGAGGAGACTGTGGGAACCAATATGGCTCGAAGCGGCAGCATCACCGATGAAGAACTCCAGCGCCGATGCCAGCACGACTGCCAGGCCCGCTGTTGCCGGTACATCACTGTTGTCCTACCCGCACCCAAACACAAGGCGGACTTCGACGAGCTGAGCTGGTTCCTGGCGCATGAGGGCATCAGCGTATACGTGGAGGGAAGACGCTGGCACCTGGAGGTTCGCAACCGCTGCAAGTACCTCACCAAGACGAACTTGTGTCGCATCTACGAGGACCGACCGGAGGTCTGCCGAGGTTACGAGACCGAAGAGTGTGAATACCCCGAGCGCCCGGCCCATGCCTTACACTTCGACACGAGAGATGAGTTCGATACCTGGTGGGCCCGAAAACGTGCCAGGGAGAAGCGTCGCCGCAGACGACGCGCCCGCGCCGCGAAGGCCTGAAGGTGGGCAACCCAGTCCGGCGCCTCGCCACTGGCAAGCTGGCTCTGTGTCGGATCAGCGTCGTTTGCGGAGTGCAAACGCGGCACGGCGGAGGGGGTGGGATTCGAACCCACGAGGGCCTTTCGAGCCCCAACGGTTTTCAAGACCGTCTCCATCAACCGCTCGGACACCCCTCCGCGCTGCGAAGAGAACAGGCCCAACGCTACACATAGACGATAGCAATAGGAGCGGGGGGCGTCAAGCGTAGCGGCGGATGCTCATGAGGACCCTGCCGATGATCTGGACGTCGTCCGCAACGATGGGCTTCATCTTCTTGTTGGCGGGCTCGAGGTGGACGCGGTTGCGGCGACGGCGGAGGCGCTTGACGGTCGCTTCATCTTCAATCAAGGCGACGACGATGTCGCCGTCCTCCGCGTTGGGCTGCTGGCGGACGACCACATAGTCGCCGTCGAAGATGCCGGCCTCGATCATGGAGTCTCCCTCGACCCTGAGCATGAAGCACTGGTCGTCCTTGACGATGTCGCGGGGCAGGGGGAAGACCTCCTCGATGTTCTCCACGGCGAGGATGGGCTGGCCGGCGGCGACGGCACCGATGACAGGCACGGGAACCATGGGGACCGGTATCATGGTGGGGTCGGGGGCATGGATGATCTCTACGGAGCGGGCCTTTGTTCGGTCGCGCTTGATGTAGCCCTTGCGCTCGAGGGCCTCGAGGTGGCGCTGAACGGTGCAGCTTGAACGGAGCCCGAGGCGCTGGCCGATGTCGCGCACGGTGGGAGGATATCCTTTCTCGCTGATGATCTGATGGATGCCCTCCAGTACCTCTTGCTGGCGACTAGTGAGCCCTTGCATACGTCCCTCCTCGCTCCAGTATGAGAAGCTACTCACGTAATAATACCACGGGTTCAGTCATTTGGCAAACAGCCGTTTGGAAATAGTGCGGGAAGGTCTTGTTATCAAACTTATGTGTGGTATAATCGGAGTGTCGCAAACTTATGTTCGTAGGAGGCCGGAGATGCTGGGAACGCCGCGCTGGAGAAGGTGGGCGCTGTTGGCGGCGCTGGCGGCGACGCTAGGGGCGTTGTCTGCCGCTGGCGGCCGCGAGCTGGGCACGCCCGAGGAGAGACCTGCTCTTCTGGTCAAAGTATCCTATGGGGATAGCCTATGGACTATCGCCCGGGAGCATGGTGATCCGAGCCGGGATGTGCGTGAGGTGGTAGCCGAGATCAGGCGAGTGAACGGCGTCGATCCTGGGAAGCTTCGACCGGGCAGTGTGCTCGTGATTCCTGCTGAGTGCTTAGCGGACAGCCGGTAGCGCCCGGGCGTAAGCCGGGCTCAGCATATGCAAGAGTGGAGCCGGTATGGTATTCTGCAATGAGCAACTCTGCGGGGCGCGAGTTGTGCTCCGCGGGGCGACGAGAAGCGACGAGGCGGAGCGGCCGTCCTGGGGGGGAGGCTGGGCTCCAGAACTGCGGAGTCCGGGCTGGCGGGCCGGTGCCAAAGGAGGAAAGGAAGTGAGGCGGTTTGCAGTAGCGATCGCAGTAGCGGTGTTGGTGGCGGTGCCGGTTGGGGCGTGGGCGGCACCCTCCTTGCTGGGCCCGTCGGGATTGGTGACGATACCGACGGCTGAAGTGCTGGGAATGACCACCTGGAATGCTGGGGCTACGGCGCTGTGGATGGAGGAGGGCGCGGATGTGAACGTGCTCTACGCCAATGTTGGGGTGCTACCTAGGCTCGAGGTCGGGGTGGCGCGGCTGGACCCGGATCAGGGAGAGGCGGAGAGCGTGGTGAACGCGAAGCTGAGCCTTGCGCGTGCGCTGCCCGGGAAGGTGTCGCTGGCGGTAGGTATGAGCGACATCACCGACCAGATGGACAGGTCGGCATATGTGGTGGCGAGTCACGTGCTGGGCGCAGGTCTGGTGATGCGCCGTGGGATGGTGACGTCGCCACAGGTGCATGTGGGGATCGGCGGGGGACGATTCGACGGGCTCTTTGGGGGCGTGTCGGCCACGATAGACGGGCGCGTGACCGTCATGGCGGAGTACGACGGGGATGACGTGAACATAGGTGCGACCTGGCCGCTGGCGATGAACTTGGCGGGCACGGTAGCGGTGTTGAACGGGCTCGATGATTTTGGAGCGGGGCTGACGCTTTCGAGTCCTTGGTAGAAGCGTGCGACGGGCAATCCGAGGCCCGCGGCTGTCGGCCGCGGGCCTCTGCTATGGAAGGACGTGGCGAGGAGGTTCCGATGGGACAAGATCGCTGTGCGGAGATTGCGCGTTTGATTGACCACTCGCTGCTGCATCCGGCGATGAGCGATGCTGAGTTGGAGGCAGGGTGTCGCGCGGCAGTCGAATGGGGGGTGGCGACGGTGTGTGTCAAGCCGTACTTCGTGGGACAGGCGCGAGCGCTGCTGGAGGCATCGGAGGTCAAGCCAGGGACGACTATAGGGTTCCCGCACGGAGGACACGCGATTTCGGTGAAGGTAGCAGAGGCGAGGACCGCGCTGAGCCAGGGCGCAGGGGAGCTGGATATGGTGATAAACGTGGGGAAGGCGAAGGGCCGGCAGTGGGGCTATCTGGAGGACGAGATTGGGGCAGTGGTGGAGGTGGGACATCAGGCCGGGGCGCTGGTGAAGGTGATCTTCGAGAACTGCTATCTGGAGGAAGAGGAGAAGCGACAGCTCTGCCGGATCAGTCGTAAGATGGGCGCCGACTTCGTGAAGACCTCAACCGGGTTCGGCAGCGGCGGAGCGACCGATGACGATCTGCGTCTCATGTTGGAGGAGGCGGCCGGGGAGATTGGGGTCAAGGCAGCGGGTGGGGTGCGGACGTACGCCGACGCCGCGCGCTTGAAAGCAATGGGGGTCGGCAGGATAGGAGCAACCCGGACAGAGCAGATCCTGGAGGAATGCCGGAGACAGGAATCTCGGGGGAGCGGCTGATCTGCTCCCGCGCGGGGTTTCCTGATTAGAACGCATTTCATAACCCTCACTCGCCTGGCTGTCCGCTAGAGAGGCTGGCATGAAATGCGCCTGCTGGAGCCTGGCGCCTTGTGCTGCTGTTGCATGACCTCAGGTGGAGGCTATGAAACAGCTTCTACTCAGTTTGGCTTGAAGTGCCGGGGGCAGGCATCAGGTCGGTGAAGACGAATCCGTCCCTCTCTACTGTTTCGCCGACGCGGACGGGGATCGGGTGGGAGAAGCCGGGACCGTCCCATGCGAAGGTGTGGAATTCTCCGTTCTCGCCGCAGGGATCCGCGTCTTCGGGCAGGCGGCTGAGCAGATCGCTGTCGAACGGCAGGCCTGCCATGTCCCGGGGCAGCTTCCGGGGATCGAGACAGGTGAGGTAGGCGCGGACGCCTCCTTCGATGATGTCGCCCGCGAGGGATGCCGTGTCCTTCCCCCACAGGGGGAAGACGGCCTTCATGCCGACTTCGGCGAGTCGCGATTCTCGGTAGGCGCGGACGCCGGCGAGCGAGATATCGCCGAAGACGATGTTGGTGATCCCCAGCTCTCTAGCGGGTGCGAGGGCGCGGCGCATAAGCGCGCCGTACGTATCGTCGGAGCAGGGAGTCGGTATGCGGACCGGGTGCATGGGAAGCCCGAGAGCGGCGGCCTGGGCTTCAAGGAGGGGCTCCCGCACCGCATGCATCGAGACGCGGCCGTAGGCCTCGGTGATGGTGGTCAGCAGGCCCACAATCTCCAGGTCGGCCGAGTGTCGGACGCGGTGGAGGGCCCAGAGGCTGTCCTTGCCGCTGCTCCAGGCGATCCAGGCCTTTTCCTTCTCACAGGTGGACATACGCTGGCTCTCGACGACTGTCAGGGCGGCCGCGGGAGCATATTCTCGCGCGGCAGGACGAGAGACGGGCGAATAGCATCAGAGCAAGAGCTGCGCGGACGACGCCAAGCGGCCGCCGCACGTGGCGGATCACTCGGATTTGACAATTCTGATGGCAACGTCGGGGCACATGAGCGCGCACTGCGCGCAGCCGGTGCAGTCATCGGGATTAGCAAGGAAGGCCGGGTGGAATCCGCGGCTGTTTGTGTGGTCTGCGAGCTGCATCGCCTGCCGCGGGCAGACAGCCACGCAGAGACGGCAGCCCTTGCAGATCTCTTCGTCTACAATGATGGTTACGCGCGACTTGATCCGGGACACGATGGCTGGTTCTCCGCGGTGCAGCTCTTCCCTGCCCCTTAGGACCGGCCCCAAGGGCATCGGAGCCACTGAGAATTCACGTCGTCCGTGCTCCCTCCGCCGGGAAAGGGGAGAGGTGGGCAGTCCCCAGCCGGTCGAGAAATGAGAGGGGGCGGCTGCGGGCGATTAGATCAGAGAGGGAGATACGCTCACATGCCAGATGGATAGCGAGGAGCACGAAAACGGCGAGCAACCCCTGCCACGGGCCGAGCACTAGGGCAAGACACAGGCCGGCCGCGCCGCCGAGGACGTTCGCCCCCACGTCACCCATCATGGTACGGCCGGCCAGGTCAGCGGGAGCGGAGACGATTCCCGCCGCGAGGAGGGGCCCGAGCAGGTGCAACGAGCTGGGAGAAATGATTACCGAGATGACTGAGAGGAGGCCGAAGCCCTTCAGGGCGCGCCCGGGACGAAGGTCGAGCAAGTTGATGAGGTTAGCGGTCAGGGCAATAAGGAGCGCTGTAAGGGCGATCTCGCCGGGCCGGCCGGGATGCAGCACCAGGCCGGCGGCAAGGCCCGCGGCAATGCCACCGAGGGCCTTGAGGACGCCTGTGGTGAGACGGCCCCGTGCCAGCGCCAGGAGGTGTCCGCTCAGCCCACGCGCCCTACGTCGAGCGCCGAACACGTCATCCAGGAATCCCACCGCGCCGAAGACGGCGATCACGATGAGGGCGCTGGTGCGCAGGTCGCCTGGCGGGGCGAGAAACCAGAGGGCGGATAGGCCGACTATCGGAAAGAGGAGACCGGAGGCGGCAGGGACACGCCGGCCGAGGTAGTTCGGCTTGCGGAGGCCAAAGGAGACAGCACCGATCCAGAGGGTGGGGAGCCAGAGGACGGCGGCAAAGGCAGCCGTCACCGGGAGCCAAGCAGAGGCTATCGGCAGAGCGAATAGGTCCAGACAGACCAGCAGCGCGAAGGCGAAGAGCCAGCCGGCAATGCGGACGATGGTGCGGCGGCGCGTCAGGGCGGGCCAGCCGAGGCCGTATCCGGTGAAGAGGAGAAAACGGAGCGCGTCCTTGAGCTGACGGCCGCGGTGGATGAATCCAGAGACGGTGCGGCCCGTTCGCTCGTGCTCGAGTGGGAGAGGGACCTCGACAACTGGGATTCCGAGGTGCGCGGCCTCGACCGTTAGAGCTACCTCGACGCCAAAGCGGGGAGCAATGCCAATGTGCTTCGCGAGCGAGGCAGGGATGGCCCTCTGCCCCGACATGGGTGCGGCCGTGTCTATGCCCCCGAGGAGTCGGATAGTGGCCGCGGCGAGACCGAGTGCGAGGCCCAGGCCGCCAGCATCCGGGCGGGGGGGGAGTACAGCGATGGCCATGGCGGGACCATCCCGTAGAGCATCCAACAGCGGCCCGGCCTGGGCCGCGGAATCGCCGAGGTCAGCATCGAGGAAGAGGAGGTGCTGGTGGCGAGCGGCCTGCACCCCCGCGCGCAGCGCATCGCCCTTGCCCTTGTTTCGGGGGAGAGAGATGACGCGATCAGCGCCTGCCTGCTCTGCGGCCCGTGCGGTCTCATCGCGCGAGCCATCGTCGACGACAACGACCTCGGCCACGCCTGATATGCGACGGGCCGCGCGGACCGTCTGCGCCACAGTGTCGGCGGCCTGGTAGGCCGGTATGACGACGGTGGCGGGCATCGGATCAAGGGCCGCTGAGGAGTGGGATCTCTGGGAGGAATTCGTCGGCCGTGTCCTTGACGCCGTAGTGGCCGTCAACGCCGGCAAGGGCGAGGACGACAGCTAGACGGCCGGCCAGGGTGTCGGCGTTGTCGACGGTGGGGATGCCCTTGGCCTTGTAGATGGGGATACAGGAGATGGGGGCCTCGCTGGCTTCACATCCCACAACACGGAGGCCGAGGTCAGTGAACTGCTCGATCATGGGCAGATCGATGCGCTCCGGCGAGGCGTCTTGGGAAGAGGCGTGGCCACCGACGAGGAGGACTGCATCGGGCCGGACAGTGTAATCAGAGTCGGCACTGGAGCGAAGGAGGCCACTAGTGTGCAAGTCGAGGATGAGTTCGGGGCGGCCGCGGGCGAGGTCCTCGGCGATGCGCTCTGCGATGAGGGTCCGGAAGTGGACGCCTGGGGGAGGGTAGAGAGTGAGGCGCTCGGCTACCTTCTGACGAACTGCAACGGGGAGCGTGACGAAGTCGCGGGTGACCGTGGTCGTCGAAGTGATGGTCGCACCCGCTTGCTTGAGGAGCGCTCGCAGATTGTCGGGAAGGGGGTCGCTGCCGAAGTGATGGTCGAGGATTATGGCGACCTTCTTCCCTGACAGGCAATCATACACGGTGGCGGCCACCGTCTTTCTGGCGAGTGCGTCGTACTCGCTGTTGGCTTGCCGAAGAGCACTGAGCTCTTCCTCCTTGGCTTCCCGCGTCTCCCGGTAGTCGGCCTTGAGGTCCTTGACGTGGCGCGCCAGCTCCTCCGGGTTGGGGGCGAGGCCGACGCCTATGAGGATCCCCAGCAGCAGGGCGAGGAAGATGGCGACGAAGCTCCCAACGTGATAGCGATAGTCTATCAGCACTGCTGTCTCCTCCGAAGGAACTAGTTGGCAGGCTCAGAGGCGGAGGGATCGGAAGAAAGCGGCCAGCCGGAGCATCCAGAGATCGAGAGTGCCTCGGATAGCAGCAGGCGCCGCCAAGAGGAGCACCAGGATGATGAGCGCGGTGATGATCCCCAGATAGACGAACAGCATTCCGGAGCGGCCGGAGGGGTAGAGTCGGCTGATACCCTTGGCGTCAACGAGTATGGATCCGACCTTGACCCGGACGAGGAAAGTGGAGGACATGCCGCTGCGGCCCTTCTCCAGAAACTCTGTCAGGGAGAAATGGGTGCCGACGGCAGCGATGAGCTCGGCTTCCTTCTCGTACGCCAGCAGCATCGCGACGTCTTCGCTCGTGCCGCGAGAGGAGAGGATGGTGGAGGGAAGATTGAGTGCCTGGAGGCGGGAGAGCCCGGGAGCGTCGCCGCTCGGATAAGCGTGGACGATTAGCTCGGCACCGGACCGGAGAGCAGAGTCAGAGACGCTGTCCATGTCTCCGATGATGATGTGGGAGCGGTATCCCTCCTGCAGGAGGAGATCGGCGCCCCCGTCGACGCCGATGAGGACGGGACGTGCGGCGTTGATGTAGGAGCGTATGGCGCGCAGGTCCCCAGCGGCGTCGGGCCCGCGCACGACGATGAGGCAGTGCTTGCCCCCGATCCGGGTGCGGAGCTGCGGCAAGTCGGTGGGAGAGAACAGGAGAGACTGCTCCCGGGTGACGTAGCTGAGGGTATTCTCAACGAAATCCGCCATCTGGGCGGTCACGTTCTGCTTTGCCTCGGCGAGCTGCTGCTCGAGGAGGGAGTCGGTCATGGGCTTTCCGGCGGCGATGCGAGTGCCATTGGAGTAAATGGCGCCATCCACGATCTCGATGGAATCGCCATCCCGGACCTGCTGGATAGTACGGTCGCCGGCTTCGTCTACGAGCGGTATGCCAGCACGCAGGAGCAGCCCTGGCCCGGGGTGCGGGAAGCGGCCGGAGAGGGAGCGCTGCGCGTTCACTACCGCGGCCACCTGTTTGGCGGCGAGGGCAGAGGCGCAAGGCGCGTCGAGGTCGGAGTGGGAGATGATCGCAATGTCGCCTGGCGCGAGACGATGGATCAGCCTCTTGGTCTGTCGATCCACTCTTGCAGTGCCACGGATGCGCATGATGTCGCGAGCTGGTGTCAGCGGGGGCTGCCCCAGCCGAGCTTCCCCCTGAGCTTGGAGTAGAAAGTGGCGTTGGGGAGGGTGATGATCTGGGCGGAGACAGATGCCTCTCGGACGTCGACGCGATCCCCGCCGCGGAGTGCAAAGCCCTCCTGTCCGTCGGCCGTCAGGTTCACCTCATCGCCGCGCGCATCGGGGAGCGCGACCTCGATGACGCGGGATGGTGGCACGACCAAGGTGCGAGCAGATAGAGTATGGGCGCAAATCGGCGTGACTATGATGACGCGCACCTCGGGGTCAATCACAGGGCCGCCAGCGGAGAGCGAGTAGCCGGTGGAACCAGTGGGGGTGGCGACGATAATGCCATCGGCGGGGAAGTCAGAGACCGGTTCGCCGGAGATGCTCGTCTTGAGGCGGAGGAGCCGAGAGAAGGCGCCCTTGCCCACGACAACGTCGTTGAGCGCGAGGAAGGAGGCGGCTTGCTCGCCGCGCCGCAGAACGCGGGCTTGAAGCATCATGCGATTCTGAAGGCGGCAGCCGCCGTCCATCACACCAGCCAGGGTCTCGAGCATCTGGGCGCCGGAGGGAATGGCGGCGAGGAATCCAAAGCCCCCAAGGTTGACGCCGAGGACGGGCTTGCCGCTGGGGGCGGCGAGCCGCGCGGTGGCGAGGAAGGTGCCGTCCCCGCCCATGGCTAGGAGCAGGTCTGCTTCGTCGGCGATGCGGGAGAGGTCGGCGGCAAGGTCGGGCATGGAGAGAGCGGAGGCCCGCTCATCTGGGAGGAGGCAGCATATATCGCGGCGCCGGAACCAGTGGACGACATCGCGCACGGCGGCCCCGATGCGGCGCTTATGGAGGGCCGGTAGCAGGCCGACACAACGGACAGACTTCGGATCGAAGGAGGCGCGCTCGGATCGTTTACGAGAAGCGGGGCACATGGCGTCAGATCACTCCGAGCTCACGAGACGGTCGAGATTCCGCTGAGCGTCTTCAAGGGAGGGGTCAGCCGCGAGGGCGGCGCGGTATTCAAGAATGGCGAGGTCGGTCTTGCCCTGACGCTCGTAGACAACCCCCAAGTTGTTGTGCGCGGGGGCATAGTTGAGGTCAATGAGAAGGGCAGAGCGGTAGGCGTCGAGGGCCTCATCAAGCTGCCCGAACTCCTCGTAGATGATCCCCAGGTTGTTGTGGGCAACGAGGTCATTCGGTCGGAGCCTGATGAGAGCCTGGTACTCCCGCTTGGCGTCGTCGTAGCGATGGAGGCGGAAGTAGGTGGCGGCGAGCGCCTCGCGGACAGCCGGGTCATCCGGAGCACGTTCGCGAAGAGCTGCCCAGACGCGGATGACGTCCTCGTCGCTGTCGAGCCGCACGTAGGCGAGGCCGAGGTTAAAGGAGGCGGAGTAGTTCTCCGGGTCTACCTTGAGGGCAGCGGCGAAGTGATCGACCGCGGCGGCGGCACCGCCCTCGTCGAGTTCCATGGCCCCGAGGTTGATGTGGGCGTTCACGAACTTGGAGTTGATATTGACCGCCTTCTCGAAGTGCTGCTTGGCCTCCTCCAGGAGGCCGAGCTGTCGCGCACAGAGCCCCAAGTTGTAGTGTGCCGCGCTGTTGTTGGCGTCCAGGGCGACGGCCCGACGGAAGGCGCGCAGGGCGGGCCCGTAGTCGCTCTCCTCCGCGTATCGTATCAGTCCGAGGTTCAGGTAGACTGCAGCCTCCTTGCTGTCGGCGGCAACGAGCCGAGAGAGATGCTGGACTGCCTCGTCGATGCGGCCGGCGGAGCGGAGGACGAGGGCCAGGTTGAGCCTGACGGACTGGTTGCCAGGTTCGAGTTCGACGGCTTTCCCGTAGGAAGCGATGGCATCCTCGAGCTTGCCCGAACGCTCATAGGCGACGCCCAAGTTGTTGTGGGCGTCGGCGTTCTGGGGATCGAGATCGACGGCGACGCTGAATTCGCCAATCGCCTTGGCAAAGTCCTTCATGGCCAGGTAGACGGTGCCGAGGTTGTAGTGAGGCGCGGAGTAGTGGGGTTGAAGATAGATGGACTGCTGATAGTGTTCGATGGCTTCCTTGGTTTCGCCGAGCGCCCAACAGGCACTTCCGAGGTTGTTCAGCGACTCCGGCTGCTTGGGATCGAGTTCGACGGCCTCGGCCAAGGTTAGCCTCGCGTCTTCGTGCTGTCCGGCCCGCAGCTGGGCCGAGCCGAGCCAGGACAGGACGAGAGCGTCATCGGGGCTCTCTTCTGCCGCGGCCGTGAGGTGCTCGATGGCAGTGGGAAAGTCGCCGCGGTTGAAGGCCGCGATTCCCTGGGTGAGGGTGTCAGCGGCCCATCCCGACAGGGAGAGGCACGCGGCCACAAGAGGGAGGAGCAGTATCGACAGCAAATTACGGGTGCGGACCGACATTGGCTTTCCCCCAAGCGATGGATCAGTCGCACACGGGCGCCGCTCCGACGGCCCCGCCCGGAGGCAGGCAGGCGGCAAGATTGACAGGCCGAGTATAGCACAGAGGAGTGGCGCTTTCAAGGCAGCGGGGAGCGCGGGCGAGAGGGCTTGCATCGAACAGACGAGGACGAGGGAGAAGTGCGCAGAAGATGCTTTGGCGGTAGCTGAGAAGAGCTGCGGCAGGCAGGAGAGAGGAGAGAGCTGCTATGAAGCTGGGTTTCAGTACGCTGGGATGGCCGGGGTGGGGGATCGAGGAGATGCGGGGGGCGGCGCGGGCCAACGGGTACGACGGTGTGGCACCGCGCTTCTACAAAGGATCCCTGGAGCTGCCCAAAGCACTCGCGGACTTCCCGGGTGGGGTGACCGCGTTTCGAAGGCGGTTTGAGGGCGGGGGAGTGGAGATCTGCTGTGTTGACAGTTCGGTAGTCCTGAGCGCGCCGGAGAGCTCGACGAGCGAGGGCGAGGAGATGATCGAACTGGCGCTGAAACTCGGGGCGCCCTATGTGCGCGTGTTCGGGGGGAAGGTGCAGGAGGGAGAGGACCGAGACGCCTGCTTGAAGCGTGCGGCGGACAAGTTGGCGCGACTAGGTCAGCGAGCGGTTCGACGGGGGCTGAGGGTGCTGGTGGAGCCGCACGACGCGTTCTCCAGCGGTGCAGAGGTCGCCGAGCTGCTCGACATGGCGGGGGAAGAGGGAATAGGCGCGCTGTGGGACCTCCACCACCCGGTGAGGCAGGGAGAAACGCCGGCGGAGACCGCCCGGCTGATCGGGAGTCGGACGTATCACGTGCACGTGAAGGACGGGAAGAAGGGTGGGAGCAACGTGCTGCTGGGAGAAGGCGACATTCCGCTGCGCGGGCTGGTATCGGAACTCCACCGGACGGGATACAAAGGGTATCTCTGTTTGGAATGGGAGAAGGCATGGATGCCGGACCTCGCCGAGCCAGAGGTGGCTTTCCCCCATGCCGCGCGCTATCTGACAGAGCTACTCGGTGAGTTGAAGATCCCAAGGGGATAGGAACGCCCAAGAGCGACGTCGATCAAGGACCCCAAGGGGAAGCGGCAGACAGGCCGCTTCCCGCTTCTTTGGGCCATTGCTCAACCCAACCGGTGTACGAGCACCAAGGAACGCGGAGTTCGGCGGCCCGAGTTCGAACGACGGACGGCACGTCGTTCGCTCAAGCGACGGTCACGTGGCGAGCAGCTTGCGGCCCTGTACGATCTGCTCCTTGACCCGTTCGGGGGCGGTGCCGCCAGGAGACTTCTTGGCCGCGACGCATCCCGCCAGCGAGACATGCTCGACTATGTCGTGGCCGAATTCGGGGCTGAAAGAACGCCATTCTTCGAGAGATAGCTGCTCGAAGCGGGTGTTCTCTTTCTCGCAGTAGTTCACGATCTGGCCGGCGATGCCATGGGCCTCACGGAAGGATATGCCCGCGCGCACGAGGTAGTCGGCCACCGCGGTGGCCGCGGGGAAGCCCGCGGCGAGCGCCTGGGCCATGCGCTCCGTGTCGAAGGAGGCAGTGGCGACCATCGCGGTCACGACCTGCAGCGAAGCCCCCAGGGTGTCCACCGTATCGAAGAGGGCCTCTTTGTCTTCCTGCAGATCTCGGTTGTAGGCGAGCGTGAGGCCCTTGAGAGTGCTGAGCAAGCGGAAGAGATTCCCAAAGACACGACCGGCCTTAGCGCGTACCAGCTCCGCGGCGTCGGGGTTGCGCTTCTGGGGCATGATGCTCGAACCGGTGCACCAGGCGTCGTCGAGGCGGATGAAGCCGAACTCCGAGCTGGACCAGAGCACGATCTCCGCGCAGAGCTGAGAGAGGTGGACGGCGGCGACGGAGGCGTCGGCGAGGAATTCGAGGGTGAAGTCGCGGTCAGAGACGGCGTCCATGCTGTTCGGGCAGAGGCCTTCGAAGCCGAGCTGCTCGGCCACGAACGCGGGATCGATGCGGAAGGTAGTACCGGCGAGCGCGGCCGCGCCGAGAGGACAGAGATTGACGCGCTTGCGACACTCGGCCAGCCGATCGCGGTCGCGCTGGAGCATGAAGAAGTATGCCATCAGATAGTGGGCGAGCAGGATCGGCTGTGCGCGCTGGAGGTGAGTGTAGCCGGGCATCAGCGTGTCGAGGTGTTGCTCGGCCGTCTCCAGCAGAGTACGCTGCAGCGCGACCATGTACTCGCGGAGGGCGTCGATCTCATCGCGCAGGAAAAGGCGCAGGTCGAGGGCGACCTGATCGTTGCGGCTGCGGGCGGTGTGGAGCTTGCCCGCGAGGGGGCCGACGCACTCCAGGAGGAGTCGCTCGACTTCGGTGTGAATGTCCTCCGAAGCGGGGTCGAGCGTCATGTCCCCGGAGGAGAGACCGACGCGGACCCGCTCCAGGCCGGCCTCGAGCTCGCGGACTTCCTCTGCCGTGAGGACATCGCAGCGCCCCAGCATACGCACGTGCGCGATGCTGCCGGCGATGTCGTGCTCGGCAAGTCGCTGGTCGAAGGACAGGGACTGCGTGAACTCGCGGGCGAGTTCGTCGGGGTCCTTGGAGAACCTTGCCCCCCACAGGCGCATGGCGACTACTCCTTCTCCGCCTCTCGACGGATCTGCTCGGCGATCTGGGCAGAGCGGCCCCAGAGCTGGATGAATCCCTTTGCCGCACGGTGATCGAAGCGGTCTGCCCGGTCATAGGTGGCGAGCTCGTAGCGGTAGAGGGAGAAGGGAGACTTGCGGCCGACGGGGCTGCAGTTCCCCTTGTGCAGCTTCACGCGGACGGTGCCAGTCACGGTCTGCTGGGTGTCTTCCATGAAGGCGTCGAGCGCGCGGCGCAGGGGGCTGTACCAGAGCCCGTAGTAGACGAGCTCCGCGTACTTCAGCTCCAGCACGCGCTTGAAGTGAGACAGCTCGCGCTCCAGACAGAGACCTTCCAGGTCTCTGTGAGCGGCGAGCAGGACGACGGCGGCGGGACACTCGTAGGTCTCCCGCGATTTGATGCCCACGAGGCGATTCTCGATCATATCGATGCGGCCGACGCCATGCTCGCCGGCGAGGGCATTGAGCCGGCCGATCAGGTCAGCCGGGGACATGTTCTGGCCGTCTAAGGAGACGGGCGCGCCTTTCTCGAATCCGATCTCGACATAGGCCGGCTGGTCGGGAGCGGCGTCGGGGTCCTTGGTCCACTGGTGGACGTCCGCCTGCGGCTCGAACCAAGGATCCTCGAGCGGGCCGGCCTCCGCGCTCTTGCCCCAGAGATTGGTGTCGTAGCTGTAGGGCGACTCCTTCCCGACGGGGATGGGGATGCCGTGCTCCTTGGCGTAGTCGATCTCTTCCTCTCTGCTCAGGCCCCATTCGCGGATGGGCGCGAGCTGCTTGAGCTCGGGGAAGAGACAAGCCCAGGTGACTTCGAAGCGGACCTGGTCGTTGCCCTTGCCGGTGGCGCCGTGGGCGACGGCCTCGGCCTTCTCGCGCAGTGCGACCTCCCCCACATGCTTTGCGATGAGGGGGCGGGCGAGAGAGGTGGAGAGCGGGTACTGGTCCTCGTACAGGGCGTTGGCCCTGAGCGCCGGGAAGATGAAGTCGCGGGCGAACTCCTCCTTGGCGTCGATGACCTCGGCGCCGACGGCCCCGAGGTCGAGCGCCTTCTGGCGAATGCCCGCGTAGTCGCGCTCTTCTCCCACGTCTATGGCGACCGCGTACACCTCCATCCCGTAGTGCTCTTTCATCCAGCGTATGGCGACGGAGGTGTCGAGTCCTCCGGAATAGGCAAGGACGACTTTGGGCATCTGGCTGCTCCTTTGCAGCTTAGCTGAAGATCAGCGCGAGCAGAGCGCGCTGCGTATGCAGGCGGTTTTCCGATTGATCGAAGGCAGCGCACTGGGGGCCATCGAGCACTTCATCGGTGATCTCCTCGCCCCGGTGAGCCGGCAGGCAGTGGAGCACGATGGCGTCGGGCTTGGCCTGCTGGAGAAGGGCCTGATCGACCTGGAAGTCGCGGAAGTCCGCGCGCCGCCGAGTCGCCTGGTCCTCCATACCAGCGCTGGTCCAGACATCGGTGTAGATCACGTCGGCGCCGCGAACGGCGGCCCGAGGGTCATTGCCGACTGCTATGGCGGCCCCACTCTCCTTTGCCAGCTCCTGGGCGTTGGCCATTGTCTCCGCGCGCGGCTCATAGGTGGCGGGGGTGGCGATCTGCAGGTTGGCCCCACAGATGGCGCAGATCAGCAGGAGAGAGTGACACACATTGAAGCCGTCGCCAACCCACGCGATCTGCACCTGGGTGAGATCGCCCTTGTGCTCGCGCACAGTCAGGAGATCGGCGAGCGCCTGACAGGGATGCTCTAGATCTGACTGGGCGTTGATCACGGGCACGCCGGATTCGGCGGCAAGCTCCTCGATGTGAGAGTGAGAGTAGAGCCGAGCTGCGATCACATCCACGGTGCGCCCGAGTACGCGGGCCACGTCCTTGATGGCTTCCCGTTCGCCCATGCGCGCGTCGGCCGGAGCGAGGTAGAGGCCGTGTCCCCCAAGCTGCGCCATCGCCACCTCGAAGCCCAGGCGCGTGCGCAGAGATGACTTGTCGAAGATCATGGCCAGCGTGCGGCCGCGCGCGACAGTCAACTGCTCTTCGGTTGAGACCTCGCCGGACTTCTGGGCCGCGGCGACGCGCCAGACCTCCTCGATTTCCTCCCTCGTGAGATCGGCGATCGAAAGCAGGTTCCTGCCCGCAAGAGAAATCGCCATTGCAGTCTGCTCCCTTCGGTTACGGCATTCGGTTACGGCCTTCAGTTACGGCCTTCGGTTACGGCCTTCGGTTACGGCCGGATATGTTGAGACATGGTCCGCTGGAGGGACCACATGAGATGAGTCACGATGGCGACGGTGACGGCCGCCCCGGCGATGGCCCAGAGGCGAGCCGACCCGTGCAGGGCGGCGAAACGGCCGAGCAGATCGTACAGCTCGGCGGCCTCGCCGGCGCCGACGGGAGTCCCGATCGCGCGAGAGAGCGATCCGAAGATGGCGATCCAGAGGATGAACACGAGCCAGATCTCAGCGATGGGAACGGCTATCCGCCGCGGAGGCGCGCCGCCGGCCGCCATGCGAGCGACGATCATCCCGCTCAGCAGGCATAGGGCAACCGCCACTACGATGAGGAACGATGCGTCGAGCATCCTCCCCTACTCCTGCCTCACCGCGGCAAGGACTTCGCCGAGGATCTCGATTCCGCGGTCGGCATCCTGTTCGCTCAGCACCATGGGAGGGAGAAGGCGAAGCATCTGGTCTCCTACGGTGATGACGAGCAACCCGCGCGCGGTGCATTCTTCTTTGACGCGGCCGGCAACGGGGGCCCTCAGGTCCACCGCGATCATGAGGCCCCGCGCCCTGATCTCTGTCACCAGCGGGGTCTTCTCCTGGATACTGCGGAGTCCCTGCGCCAG
>JAUVSA010000043.1 GCA_030597345.1 Bacillota bacterium | reverse complement strand
ACGTAGGACTCGAATCCGCGGCACAGATGGCAGAGGAGACCAAGACCCCTACCCGCACGATGCCGCGGGCGCTATTCTGGTCCGTCATCACTGTGCTCTTCATGTTTGGCGCCCTCCCAATCGTGGCGCTCTGCGCCCTGCCACCCGCGGAGCTGGTCGACAAGTGGGGCAGTGATCCAGTCGCGGGAATCGCCTACCACCTTCCCGACTGGAACTTCGCCTTTCCTTTTCTGCAGGGCCAGCTCAAGCTCTCCGTCCTCATGATGCCTTGGGTCGCTGTCCTCGCCTTCACTATCCTCGCCATCGCGGCGAACGCCGGCATCCTCGCCGGCTCTCGCATTACCTACAATATGGCACACCACCGGCAGCTCTTCGCCCGTTTCAGCCGCGTGAATCCTCGCCGCCACACTCCGGACTTCGCCATTGCCGTAATATCCGTGATGGCCGTCGCCATCATAGCCGCGGGCATCGGCAGCAAGAACCTGCTCCTGCGCATGGCAGATCTTTATGTCTTCAGCTCCATGATGGCCTTCTCCATGGCCCACCTCTCCATCTGGGTGCTGCGCATCAAGGAGCCGGATACCCCCAGGCCATTCTGGGCCTGGCCGACTCTCCGCATCAAGGGCAAGCCTATCTCTGTCCCGGCCACCCTTGGCTTTCTCACGTGCAGCAGCATCTGGATCTGGCTGGCTCTGGACCCGAAGCACGCATTCGGACGCAACATTGGGATCGCTTGGCTCGTCGTCGGCCTCATCTTCTACTACTGGTATCGCCGACGGGAGGGCCTGCATCTGCTCCGTCCGGCGGTCTCGGAGCAAATCTCCCCGTTGGTGACCGCGTCGCCGGCGCCGCGTCGGCAGGAGATGTCTCGCCAGATTCGCCACATACTCATCCCTGTGCACTCTCGCGAGTACGCCGATCAGATGGCTCGCATCGCCTGCGACCTGAGCGGCCTCTACACGGCCGACATTACCGCCGTATACGCGATAGAGATCCCTCGCTCTCTGCCGGTGGATGCTGAGCTGGCCGAGCCGATGGAGCAGGCTGGAGGAATCCTGGAGATTGCCTCGCACATCTCCGATACGGTATACGACAAGGAGATCGAAACCGTCACCCTGCAGGCCCGCAGCGCCGGAGTCGCAATCGTAGAGTACGCCGCGCAGAGAGACGTCGATCTCATACTCCTGGGCGCGGTTCCCGAGCGCACCCGGAGCAGCGATGCGCGCATCTTCGGCACTACCGCCGACTACGTTGCGCGCAACGCGCACTGCGCGGTGTGGACAGTGCGCGGCGGTCCGCCCGAGGGCGAGCGGAGTTCCGAGGTCGCGCCGGAGCGGCCCGCGGCAGGGGATATATCAGAGGGAAACACAGATGCCCCTTAGCCAGAGCCCCGCGCAGAGCGGCCCCGAAGCGGGTCGGCGGAGGCTGCGGCTGCCGATCCGCCGTAAGCTGCTGGCCGCCTTCATGGCCGTCTGCACCATCCCTCTGCTCGTGATCGCCGTCTATGTGCGCATCTGGACAGAGCGATCTCTTGCCAAGCGAGCGCTCGACGATGTAACCGCGAGCTGCACAGAGTCCACGCGCACGCTCAGGCACGCACTTGAGAGACCGCGAGAGGACGTGCTCTTCCTCACCAGTTCCCCCGACGTCATCGCCCTGGCCAGCGCGCTCGCGCGGACGGATGAGGGCATGATCGAAGCGTCGCGCAAGGCAGTGGAGGATCTGTTTCTCGCCTTCTCCCGAAACCGGGCGCACTATGCTCAAGTGCGCTTCATCGACCACACGGGAGGCGAGATCGTCCGCGTCGATTCCGACGGCGGCCGCGTCTGGGCAGTGCCGCGCGACCAGCTTCAGCCAAAGGGAGAGCGATACTACTTCAAGAAAGCTATTTCCGTCCCATCGGGACACGTCTACGTCTCTCCCCTGGATCTCAACCGGGAGCAGGGTGAGATCGAGCGTCCTCTGAATCCCGTCATCCGATATGCGACACCGGTCTTCGTCGGTCCCGACCCGATCGGGGTCGTGGTCACCAATGTCTCCGCAACTCCGTTCCTGGATCAAATTCGGGGTCACGGCAGCGAGGCGCAGGGCCAGCACATGCTGGTGGATCAGGATGGCTTCTACCTGGCACACCCGGTCGCTGAGAAAGAATGGGGCGGGCCGAAGGATCTGAACACCGGGCAGCGCCTCTGGTCTGACTACGGGGCGCTGGCAGCTCCCGTTCTGTCGAGCAAGTCTGGCACCCTCGACACCGGCGAACGCGTGGTGTGCTTCGAAGCACTGTTTCCCTGCCCCTCGGACGAGGACAGATACTGGGTTCTCGTGCACGACGCGTCCAAGGCCATCGCGCTCGCCCCCGTCCGGCATTTCCGACTCCTCCTCGGCGGAGCCTTCGGGGTCAGCCTTATGGCAGCATTGGCGCTCAGCCTCTACCTCAGCCGACGGCTGAGCGACCCGCTGCGCGAGCTGGAGCGAGGAGCCAAGCTCCTGGCGGAAGGGATCTCCGACCACCGCGTAGACGTGCAGACCGGAGATGAGATCGAGGTGCTGGCGCGGGCATATAACCAAGCGGCAGAGCGCCTCTCCGAAGCTCGCTCCCAGGAGCAACTCGCCCTGGTCGGCCGGATGGCAGCCAGCATAGTGCACGACATAAAGAACCCGCTGACCTCGATCAGAGGTTTCGCTGACGTGCTGGCGACCACCGACGGGGCCGCGGAACGGGAGGAGTTCAGCGGCATCATACGGCAGGACACCGATCGCATTCTCTCCATGATCCAGGAGCTGCTCGAGTTCTCCCGCGGCGAGCCCTCCGACCTTCACCTGGAGACGATTCCCATTGCAGACTTCTTCGCCCAACTGCAGCCGCTGCTCGAGCGGGACATGGAGCAAGCCGGCCTGCAGTTGGCCCTGCATGTTACGGACCACGCGAATGTTCGCCTTGACATTCCGCGCATGACGCGGGTATTCCTCAATCTCGCCGCGAACGCGCGGGAAGCCATGGAGGAGGGCGGCGGCAGCCTCTCGATTGAGGCGGTCCGCAGCAAGGAGATGGTTCAGATCGCAGTTCAGGATAGCGGCCCGGGCATCCCTGAGGCAATCCGCGATAGCCTCTTCGAGCCATTCGTCACTCACGAAAAGACCGGAGGCACCGGACTCGGGCTGGCAATCTCGAAGCAGGTCGTAGAGGCTCACGGTGGCGCCATCGTGCTCGACCCTGACTTCCAAGATGGTGCCCGTTTCCTAATCCGGCTACCGGTCGCCAATGCCTTCGATGAGGATACCGAGGGACAAGGCCGCGGTCCAGGCGGACAGGCGCGCGAGGACCCCGCCTTGGACTAGAGGCCCCCTGGGGGAACATTGATGGAACTAGTGTGCAGACATTCCGGGTTGAAGGGCGAGGTGCGGATTCCCGCCTCCAAGTCCCACACCATCCGGGCCGTCGCCATCGCCGGCCTCGCCCAAGGAGAGAGCCTCATTCGCGCTCCCCTGGACTCTCGTGACACGCGCGCTGCCGTGGCTGCCTATCGCGCGCTGGGGGCGCAGATCGAATGCAGCCCTGAAGTATGGCGCGTGGGAGGGACCGCCGGCGAACTCCGCTTTCCCGAGGACGTCATCGACGTGCAGAACTCAGGCGTGACACTGCACACCGCCATGGGCTCGTGTGCGCTGCTGCGAGAGGGCCTCGCCGTCCTGACTGGCGACGAGCAGATCCGACGACGGCCGGCGGGACCCCTCGCCGCCTCCCTCAGTGACCTGGGCGCCCAGGTCCGCTCCACACGGGGCACGGGGGCCGCTCCCTTCGTCGTCGAAGGCCGCCTCCGCGGGGGCGAAACGAGCCTCGAAGCGTCCTCCAGCCAGTACCTCTCGAGCCTCCTCATCAACTGTCCTCTCGCCGACGGGGACACCACGATTCGCGTGCCCGTCCTAAACGAGGCCCCTTACGTCGAAATGACCCTCGACTGGCTCCGCCGCCAGGGGATCGCCTTCGAACACGAGAATCTAGCGGAGTTCCGGCTGCCGGCCGGTCAGCAATACCGGCCGGTGGATCGTGCGATCCCCGCCGACTTCTCCTCCGCCACCTTCTTCCTCGGCGCGGGAGCGCTGGGCGACAATGACATCGTCCTGCGCGGACTCGACATGAATGACACTCAAGGCGACAAGGCTGCGGTGGACTACGTGCGACAACTGGGGGGAGACGTAACTGTCCGCGAGGATACCATCCGGGTGCGGGCACGGGATCTCGCCGGTTGTGAGCTCGATCTCAACGCAACCCCTGATGCGCTTCCCACCCTCGCCGTCTTGGGCTGCTTTGCCCGCGGCACCACGCGGCTTCTAAACGTGCCGCAGGCCCGCGCCAAAGAGACCGACCGCATCACCGTGATGGCGCAGGAGCTGGCCAAGCTCGGGGCAGAGGTGGAAGAGCTGCCGGACGGAATCGTCGTGCACGAGAGCGGGCTCAGCGGCGCCGAGGTGGACGGCCACGGCGACCATCGTGTCGTCATGGCCCTCGCGGTGGCCGGCTGCGCCATCCCCGGCACCACCATCATCCACGGCGCGGAAGCCGCTGACGTCACCTATCCCGAGTTCGTCGAGCACATGGTTTCCATCGGAGCGCAGATCGAGCGCGCGGACTAGCGCGACAATCGGAGGTCCCCCATGCTGGGATGTGACATCGGAACTCTGTTCAAGCTCACCGTGGCCGGCGGCTCCTACCAGGAGGGACTGGCTGCCCACCTCCAGGGCGTGCCCCCCGGCCTGCTGATCACCGAGGAACAGATATACCGCGACCTCCTCCTGCGCAAGCCCGGCCAGGGGGAGCTCACGTCCCCCCGGCGCGAGCCCGACATCCCCGTCATCTACAGCGGCGTCAACGCGGCCGACACGATGCCCGGGTTCAGGAATGCGGGGTATACCAACGGCACTCCCCTGGTCATCCTGATCCCCAACCTGGATCGTCACTTCGAGCACATCGAGCAGTACCAGGTGACCAACCGCACTCCCAGGCCCGGCCACGCCTCCTACGCATCCTATCAGAAGTATGGCGAATGGGACGACGCCATCGGCGCCGGATTCTTCAGCGGCCGCTACACCGCCACGATCGTCGCCGCCGGCGCGGTGGCGAAGCAGATCCTGGGACGTCATGGAATCGAGATCGACGCTTACGTCAAGGAGGCCGCCGGCGTACGCGCGCCCGAGCTCCCACTTGAGACCATTCGTAAGAAGGTCGCGGCCTACAAGGAAGTGCGCCGCCAGAATGACCCGGTATACAGCGCCATATTCGCCTCCGGACGAATCAGGCCCGACATGCGCTTCCTCCAGAAGATGGCTGTGCTGGCCGAGTTCGAGAAACAGATACCGGACCTCGAGTGGCCGCCCGTGGACGAAGATGCCGTTCGGCGCGAGCACGGCGTCCATCCCAAGCTCAACTGCCCCGATCTCGACGCGGCCGACGAGATGTACCGGCGGATCATGGAGATAAGCGAGGCCGGCGATTCCAGCGGCGGAGTCGTCGAGGTGATCGCCACCGGCGTGCCGGCGGGAGTGGGTGAGCCAGTCTTCCGCAAGCTCGACGGAGAGCTGGGCCGCATGATGAGCATCGGCACCGTGAAGGCGGTGGAGATCGGAGGAGGCGCCGCCGCGAGGGACAGCACCGGCTCTCAGTTCAACGACCAGATGTACGTGGAGAACGGCCGGGTGAAGTTCCGTTCGAACAACGCGGGCGGCATCACCGGCGGCCTCACAACCGGACAGCCGATCATCGTCCGGCTGACCGTCAAGCCAACCCCCACGATAGCGAAGGACCAGGCAACTATCGACAAGGTCTCCCTCGAGAACAAGGTCCTGCAGGCGGTTACCCGCCGCGACCCCACGATCGTGGCGCGCGTCTGGCCGGTGGCGGAGGCATTCATGGCCCTGATCATCCTCGACCAGTACGCGATGCACCTCGGCTACCGGTCGCTCGGAGAAGAGAGCCACGAGACTGGGTAGGGCGGGAGCTTGCCTCCTGCCCCCGTCATCAGCCGCACCAGCAACGAAACGGGGCAGAACACAAGGTTCTGCCCTACCCGACTCATCGGGAGAAGAGCGATGGACGCGGACGCGACGCTCGCGGACGTACTGGGCGCGTTCTGTGTCGCCCTGCTGGTCTGGATCGTGCTGGTGCCCCTGCGAGAGCGCCGAGAAGCTGCCAATGGAGCCGGAAAGCCGCTGAAGGAAGTGAGAGTCTTGGACAGCCCTAATCGGCGCCTCCGGATAATCGGCCGGGCAGCAGTAGTCCTCTGTATGATCGTCCTCGGATGCATTAGTCACATGCGCATGTTCCTGAAGGTGCGGAGCTGGCCAGAGGAGGCGCGTCACGTGCTACTGATGGGATTGGCGTGGAAGTTTGGGCTGTTTGTGGCGGCCTTAGCAGCGGTTTTCGGAGCGGCTGGCCTAGCGCGCCGCGTTTTCAAGAGACAACGTAGCTTGTAGACGTGGAGCGGTGGCGGGTCGGGAGGCGCCGTGCATGGCACGAGCAAAGCCCCGTCCAACAGATGACCACTGGGCAGGAGGAGAGCTCTTGCCCTGTGAACTCCATCAGTACATGACATGTATGTTATGCCGCGCCGCAGCAATCAAGCAAAGACGAAGGATATAGCGACGCGATGAACTCTCTTGTCGTCGCCGCTCTGAGCTGCGTCGTCCTCTACTTCGGTTATCGCTTCTACGGCCGCTTCATCGCTCGCCTCTGGGACTTTCAGCCCGATCGCAAGACGCCGGCCGTGGAGAGTCCCGACGGCATCGATTACGTCCCCGCCAAGCACTGGACGATACTGTTCGGCCACCATTTCGCGAGCATCGCAGGGGTCGGCCCCATCCTTGGGCCCGTGCTCGCGTGCGCCGTCTGGGGATGGCTTCCGGCCCTCATCTGGATTCTCCTCGGCTCCATCTTCATGGGCGCGGTGCACGACTTCTCCAGCCTCATGGCGTCCCTGCGCGCGCGAGGACGCTCCATCGCAGATATCGCTGATGCCCACCTCGGCCACCGCGTCAGGGTCATCTTCGGAATCTTCCTCTGGCTGGCGCTGATCCTGGTCATCGCCGTGTTCGCTCATGTCGGCGGGAAGACGCTGGCAGCCATGCCACAAGTAGTCATGCCCACCTTCGCCGTAATCCTGGTCGCTCTCCTCATAGGGAGCATGATGTACCGGTGGGGCGTTTCTCAGTGGATCGCGACGGTCATCGGCCTGGCCCTGCTGTTCATCTTCATTGTCATCGGTTACTTCGTTCCCATCGAGCTCCCATGGGGAGAGCGCAACGCCCTAGCTTGGACCGTTGTTCTCCTGGTGTACGCCTACATCGCCTCCATCACCCCGGTCAACCTGCTCTTACAGCCCCGGGACTATCTCTCCACCTTCGTTCTCTTCATCGGGCTGGGCGCCGGTTACCTCGGCCTCCTTCTCACTCGTCCGGCCTTCCAGGCGCCTGCGGTGGGGGATTTCTCCGGCTCGTCGGGGCCGCTCTGGCCCATGCTGTTTGTGATCGTCGCCTGCGGCGCAATCTCTGGCTTCCACAGTCTCATTGCCAGCGGCACCACCGTGAAGCAGCTCGCCCGCGAGCGTGATGCGATCCGCATCGGATATGGCGCAATGATCGTAGAAGCCGTCCTCGCAGTGCTCGCGCTCATCGCGGTATGCGCGGGGCTCCGTTGGGGGACCGGCGCAGACACTTACACGGGCGTACTCGAGAGCAAGGGGCCCTTGGTGGCTTTCAGCAACGGCTTCGCCACTCTCACCCGGCCGCTCTTCGGCCCGCTCGGCGCTCTGGTGGCGATGACCATTCTGAAGACGTTCGTCATGACCACACTCGACTCAGCCACGCGTATCACCCGCTACATCGGGGAGGAGCTTTTCGGGGAGGGCCTCGGCATCGGCATCCTTCGCAATCGCTTCATCTCCACCGCCATCATCATCGGACTCGCCTTCTACCTCGCCATCGGGTCGTGGGAGACTGTGTGGCCCGTGTTTGGGGCCGCAAATCAGCTAATCGCGGCGCTTGCGCTGCTCGTCCTCACGGTCGTTCTCTGGCAGCGAGGAAAGCCGATAATCTACACCCTGGTGCCGTGCGTGTTCATGCTGGTGACGACGCTCGGAGCCCTGATCTACCAGGGGAGGAACTTCCTTGCCAGTGGCAAGCTCGCGCTTGCGATTATCACCGCTGCGCTCCTTGTGTTGGCTCTGCTAATGGTGTTTGACACGATCCGGACCGTGGCCCGCCGGCGCGCCGCGGGGCAGCCGCGACCATCGTCGTAGGGAGTTCGGCATCGGCAATCGGAGTAACGGAAGAGAAGACGGACGGGGCTTGGGCTAGTCCGCGGTGTCCGCTCGGGCCTGTCGGTACCAGGCTACCGTTCCCTCCAGTCCCTCTCTGACCGACACCTCGACCTGGTAGCCCAGCACCTGCCGCGCAGTGCTGATGTCGGCCTGGGAATGTCGCACCTCGGCCGTTCGCGCGGGAGCGCGGTTCACACGGCATTTGGCGCCCGTTAGCTCCATCAACAACTCGGCCAGCCGACTAACGCTCGTCCGCTCCACCGCACCTACGTTTATGACCCGGCCCGGCGCCTTCGGGGCGGTGCACGCCAGCAGGTTCGCTTTCACGACGTTCTCCACAGCCACGAAATCGCGCGTCTGCTCGCCATCCCCGTAGATGGTGATCTCCTCCTCCCGCAGGAGCTGCCCGATGAACCGGGCAATCACGCCCGAGTACGGGGAGTTTTCGTCCTGTCGCGGGCCGAACACGTTGAAATAGCGCAGCACCACCGTCTCCAGACCATACAGATCGAAGAACGTTCGGCAGTACAGCTCGCCCACGTACTTCGCCACCGCGTAGGGTGAAAGCGGACGCGGCATCATGTCTTCACGATGCGGCAGCAACGGCGTGTCTCCGTAGGCAGCGGCCGAGCCGGCATACACGAAGCGCTTGCAGCCAGCATCCCGCGCGGCAAGCAGCATGTTGAGGGTGCCCGACACGTTCGTCCTGTGGTTTCCCGCCGGGTCGGCGATCGACCCCTCCACGGAAACGCGGGCCGCTTCGTGGAACACGTAATCCACCCCTTCACACACCCGCTCACACATCCCGGCGTCGCCGACGTCGCCCTCGACGATCTCGACTGCCCCGGCCGTCCCCGCCAGATTCTCTCGCCGCCCGGCCGAGAAATCATCCAGCACACGCACGCGGTCGCCCCTCCCCACGAGCGTCTCCGCCAGGTGGGAACCGATGAACCCCGCACCGCCCGTCACCAAGTAGAGCGGCCCCGAAGACCTGTCTTCCCCGGACACCTTCACCTCCGCCGTCGTCCTCCGCGCAGCCGGGCTCGCAGCCACCTCCCGAGCTTCTCGCCGTGCTCTGGATCGGCCAAGCTCAACTCGATAAACGCCTGGAAGTAGCTCAAGAAGCTCCCGATATCCAGGCGATGCTCCCCCCTGCGCAGCCTCACGCACAGGATCTCTCGCCCCTGCCGCAGCAGCAGCCGCAGCGCGTCCGTCAACTGCAGCTCCCCGCCCACTCCGACCTTGATCTGCCTGATGGCATCGAAGATGCTTGGGTCCAGTATGTACCTTCCCGCCACCGCCAGGTTGCTGGGCGCCTTGCTTGGCGATGGCTTCTCTACTATCGCGCGGATCGGGAAGACGCGACCGGCCTCCGCCACAGGAGCCACAATCCCGTATTGGTTAACGGCCCCCTGAGGCACCTCCTCCACCGCGATGATAGCCGCAGGCCGGCGCCTCGCGTGCAGTTCGATCATCCGCTTCAGCAGCGGCTCCCGGGAGCGAGAGACGATAATCGAATCCCCCAGCGCCACCACGAAGGGCTGCCCCGCGGCAAATGGTTCCGCGAGGCTGACTGCATCCGCCAACCCCCGGGGCGCGCTCTGCCTGGTGTGGAAGAAGCGCAAGTCCATCCACGGCTCATGGTCTTCCTCGTTCCAGGCCGCGTCCCGGTCCAGATGGTCTTCGACCGCGCGCTTCGCCTGCCCCGAGATCAGCAGCACCTCAGCCAGCCCCGCTGCTGCCAGCTCCTCCACGACATGCTGGATGGTCGGCTTGCGGCCAACCGGCAGCATCTCCTTCGGCTGTGAGCGCGTCGCCGGCAGCAGCCGCGTGCCTCGCCCGGCAGCGGGCACCACCGCTTTTGTGATCACTGCTCTCTCTCCGCGCACGTTGGCATTCTCCCTTGACCCCCGCTCCCTCTCCTCTGCGACTTCTGCACCCCAGTCGCTCCCTCCTGCGTCAGCGCAGAGGTAGCCGGCGCCCACTGAGCGAACTCAAGGCTCACGACGGAGTCGGCCCGTGGCTCAACAGGAATCTAGTCAGCTCGATATCTGCATCGTGTCCTGGCGCACGCGCGCTTTGCTGCGCGCTTGCCTCTCCTCGGTCAGCAGTCTGCCGCGAGTCGGACAGATCGTCGTGGTGGACAATGCGTCGGCGGACGGTACGCCCGAGATGGTCCGTTCCGAGTTTCCAACCGTTGACTTGATCGTGAATCAAGAGAACCTGTACTTTGCGGCCGCGAGCAACCAGGCACTCCGGGCAGGTCGATCTCCCTTCGCCCTGCTGCTGAATCCCGACACCGAGGTCCAGGCGGACGCGCTTCCCGCCCTCCTCGACGTATTCTCCGAAGAGCCCCGCGCCGGCGCCGTGGCCGCGCAGCTCCTCCTCCCCCGCGGCTCCATCCAGCGCTCGTGCCGGAGCTTCCCAGAACCCAGCGCTCTCCTCTACGAAGCTCTCGGCCTCTCCCGGCTGTTCCCCCGCAGCCAGATCTTTGGGCGCTACCGGATGACGTACTGGGACCACGACAGCCGCCGAGAGGTGGATCAGCCGATGGCCTCGGCCCTCGCGCTCCGGCGCGCGGCGCTCGACGAGATCGGGCTCTTCGACGAGGACTT
>JAUVSA010000323.1 GCA_030597345.1 Bacillota bacterium | reverse complement strand
CAACGAGAGGCGACGGGAGAACGCCGACGCAGGAGCACCGAGGGGCCGCCCTTCTCATCGGTGGCCGAGGTGCTTCCTTGCTTCGGTAGTTCTACTGCCGAAGCCTGTAGGGAAACCATGCGCACCATCTCCGCCCACCTCCAGCCGTCCTGTTGTTCCCGTACCCTCTCGCCAGGTCTGTTTCCGGCAGACGGCCTCCCCACTCCGCCATCGGCCGACCTACGGCACAGCCTCCCCACAGCAGGGAACTCGCTTCGGAAATGGAATCCCCACTTCAGAGCCACTCTCCGCCGGAGCAGAGCATGTTCCGAGACCTACTGACTTTGCTGGAACCACAGGTCGACGGGCGCCGTGCCTGGGAAGACGCCTCCGCTATCTATGCCCTCGATCGTCACTTCACGT
Organism: Bacillota bacterium; assembly: GCA_030597345.1. Taxonomy (GTDB): domain Bacteria; phylum Armatimonadota; class Hebobacteria; order Hebobacterales; family Hebobacteraceae; genus JAUVSA01. Next base: position 2,074 of record JAUVSA010000323.1, on the reverse strand, counting down.
TCTCCAGCTTTCACCACAGCGCACGCTACACCGCCGACCGACTCCGGGCCGCCGGCCTCAGCAGCGTCGAGATCCTCGAGGCCCCCGCCGACGGCCGCACCATCTTCGGCGACTGGATGATGCCGCTCGCCTGGGACGTCGACCAAGCTACCTTCGATGTCATAGCGCAGGATGGCTCCGCCGAGCGCCTCGCAGATCGAGCCGAGATACCTGCCTGCCTGGCTATGTGGAGCGCTCCCACCCCGCCGGAGGGGGTGCAGGCCGAACTCGCCTGGATCGAGAATCCGGCGGACAGAAAGAGCTGGACCCAGGAGACCATCCGCGGCAAGATTGTCTTCACCTCCGCCCATCCCCATTCGGTCAAACGCCTTCTCTTGGAGCAGGGCGCAGTAGGAATCCTCTCCGACTATCAGCCCCGCGAGGCCGATCTGCCCGACGCAGTCGCCTGGATTAACGCCTGGAGCGATGACCCGGGCGGCTGGGCGCAGACCAACCGTGACGCCCTCGGCTGGTCCTTCCAGATATCCCCACGCCGGGGCGCCAAGCTGCGGGGCCGGCTGCAGACGGAAGAGCATCTGCGCGGCCGCGCCCTCGTACGCTCCAGCATCCAGCCCGGGACCCTCCCCACCCCCACCGCCGTCATCCCCGGATCTGGCAGAGAGGAGATACTCCTTCTCGGCCACCAGTTCGAACAAGGGGCCGTTGACAACGCCGCCGGCTGCGCCGTCATGCTGGAGGTGGCCCGCGCTCTCCAGTCGCTCATCTCGGAGGGCAAACTTCCACAGCCGCAGCGGAGCATCCGGTTTCTCTTCGTCTCGGAGTGCTACACGACGCTCTTCTGGGTCGAGCATGCCCGCCGCGCCCGGCGCACCGTCGCTGGTCTCTGCCTCGATGCTGCCTGCGGGATTCCGGACCTCGCCCTCCGGCCGCTCGAGATCTGTGTCAACCCCCACTCCCAGGCCAGCTATGTCGACGCGCTCCTGCTCGCCGTTACCCGCGAGGCGATGGCGACAGCTCCCGCCTACGCATGGGGTGAGCGGCCCTTCACCATGGGAACCGACAACCTGATCGTCGACAATACCATAGGGATCCCCTGTCCCTGGATCGGCGCCTCAAGCCGCACCTGGCACACCTCCGCAGACACCCTCGACGCTGTAGATTCCCGCTGCCAGGAACTCGTCGCGCGCATATGCGCGGCATACGCCTACCTCATCGCCTCCGCCGACGAAGGCCGCGCTCTCGACTTCGCGCACCTCGCCGCTGCCCGCGGCAAAGCCGCTCTCGCCGCGGCCGGCATCTCGGAGCTTGATCGCCTCCACCAGAACGACCTGGACGACTCGCTTCTCCAGCTTTCCTACCTCGCCGAGCGCCAGGCGGAAGCCATTGGCACCGCCCTCAAGCTGCTCCCGGCCCCGCAGCGCCAACAGGCAAGACCCCACCTTCGCGCCCTCCAGCGCGAAGTGCGGCGCGCCGGACGCGACGAGGCCGCCGCCCTCGCCCGCCGTGCCGGCCGCCCCGGCCACACACCGCCCACCCACGAGCCCGAAGGAATGCTGGCGACCATCCGTCCCCGCCGTTTGGTGACCGGCCCCCTTACCTTCGACCGCGTCTCTCCCGAGGCGCGCGGCGGACAGGAAAGCCCCCGCTGGTCTACGGCCCTCTTCGCTCTGCTGAATTGGTGCGATGGACGGCGCTCCCTCGCCGAAGCCGCTCACCTCGCCGCCCGAGAGCTGCGTGCGATCCGAACCCTGACGCCGGACGAACTTGCGAAACAGATCCACCCGGAGGTCGCCTCCTTGCTCGACTACTTCCAGTTCCTCCGCCGCCACAACTACGTCACCTGGTGACCGCGACATGGCTGTCCCCACCAGTGCTGAAGGCCGCACCGTCACCATCTTCCACACCGCCGACCTCCACAGCCGCCTCCCCCCGGCCGCCGGCCGTCAGCTTGCACGCCTCCGACAAGACCACCCAGGCTGCCTTCTGCTCGATGCTGGCGATGCCGTCGCGGCCGGCAACCTCACCTTCCGCCTCCGCGGCGAACCCATCCTCCGCCACATGGCCGCCATCGGCT
>JAUVSA010000001.1 GCA_030597345.1 Bacillota bacterium | reverse complement strand
AGAACTCCTCCAGCGCCCTGCGGTCCCAGACCTTCCCCCATTCCTCCACACCGGGCCAGACCGGCTCCGGCCACTTCATCGCTTCCGGCCCTGCCCACGAGGCCTGGTCGTGGCTGATTTTGCCCGGCGCGTAGGCGCGGCAGCTCTGCGCGATCCCCAGGTCGCCCAGCTCCGGGCACGCCACGCTCGCCCACTGGCTCCCATCCGCGCTGATCAGCCTGTCCGGGTCCACCTCCCGGATCGCCTTCACCGTCGCGCGCACCACCCGCTCGTGGTCCTCCCGCGTCATTTCCGCCACCGGCGCGGATGGCTCGTTGATCAGGTTGAAGCTTAGCTTCGAGCCGTCGATCCCCTTGTAGCGTGCGGCGAACGTTGTCCAGTGCAGGATGAATGCCTCCAGAGCGGCCTGGTCCTTCCACAGGTTATACGGTTCTTTCCGCTCCTGGTTCACACTATAGCCCGGCCCGCGATGGAAGTTCACGCAGACGTGGAGGCCGTACTTCCGCCCCAGCTCAACCGCCCGATCCACCTTCGCCAGACCCTCCTCAGCTATCTTCAGCGGATCGTCGTCCTCGATCCACAACGTATAGCACAGCGGGAGCCGCACGAAGTCGAAGCCCCAGTCGGCTATCCAGCGGAAGTCGTCCTCCCGCCAGTTCCCGTCGCTCCCTACGAAGAACATCTCCAGCAGATTGAACCCGCGCCAGCGGGGCAGCACAGTCTGAGGTGGCATCCCTTCCTCCTCCCGCGAACTCTCGCACGACGGATCGGCCGAGGCCCAGGATCGAGGGCACGCAGCAAGCACAGCGCCGGCCACCGCCTGCTTCAGAAAATGCCGCCGGGTGAGCCGGGCGCCGTCTCTCGTTAGAGCCGTATGTCTGCGCTGATCGCGCATTGGCCGGAGTGGCACATCAGGCACCGTCTCCGGCCCCTGCTCTGGCGGCATATTCGCCCTCCCACAGCGGCATCTCCAGGTCAGCGCAGAGCTGGACGACCAACAGCTCCAGCGCCACCGCGTCCTCGCCCACCTTTCCCCCGATCCCCTTCATCGCCATATCACAGGCAGACAGCGCCGCCATCGCTCTTCTCAATCGCTCCCACGAATATGTCTTCGCCAGCCCAACAGTGCGGGGTGCAAGCCAGGACAGCCGCCGGAACTGAGCCAGGGCGTTCTTCCTCTCTTCCCGCGGCAAGAGAGCCTCTGTCTCCTCGTCCACCTCTCTGCCCGGGCGCCAGCCCCTTTCCAGCAGCAGCTTCGTCTGCCACAATAGCCGCATCTGATGCGCCAGCCTGCCCAGGATTCGTCCTGGATCCTCTCGCCGCTCCTCCAGCAAGGCTCTCAGGATCTCGACCGCACGCCCAGCGCTCCTCCGCCCGACCGCGTCCACCAGCCGAAACACGTCCTCCTCCACCAACCGGGGAGACACCTCCTCTACGTGAGAGCTAGCGATGATCTTCAAGTCGCCGACGAACAACGCCAACTTCGCCAGCTCGCTCTCGATCGCGCCGAGGCCCGTGCCCACCCGCTGCTGGACAAGCTTGCGCGCGGCCGCCGGCTCCAGCTTCTTCCCCAGCTCCCTGGCCCTGGCGATAGCCCACTTGGTCGCCTCTTCCACCTTCAGGGCCTGAAACTCAACTACGATGCCCTGTTCCTCAATGGCCCGTCGCAGCGCCGCGTGCACCTGGCGCCCCCTGGCCGAGGGGCCTCGTCCGCGGGCGCCATCCCCACTCGTCACGAGCACTACCGCCACCTCCGGCGACAGCGTCCCCACGGCCTTGGCCAGCGCCTGCTGCTCGCCCGCATCAATCCTCTCCGCCTCCTGCACGACGAGGATCCGCTGGCCGCCGAAGAGCGGCCCCGTCTGACACCGATTGAGCAGATCCCTCGCCTTCACGTCACCCCCAGCCAGCACCTCCCAGCTCACCTCCCCCTGGGTTTCCTTGTCCGCCTCGGTTGCGCCGCCAACCGCCGACCGGAGCCGTGCCAGCCCTTCCCGCTTCAGATACTGTTCTGCGCCGTGGAAGAGACACCAGGAGCCCAGCCAGCTCAGGTCTTTCGCCTTGACGAATTCCGCGTACTTCAGCTTCACTCTAGAGCGCCTTTCATAACCCTCACTCGCCTGGCTGTCCGCTGGAGACGCTGGCATGAAATGCGCCTGCTGGAGCCTGGCGGCTTGTGCTGCTGTTTCATGACCTCAGGCAGCGCAAGCTGCCAGACTTCAGATGGAGGTTATGAAACAGCTTCTAGCCAGCTTTCTCCCGTGCGCGGGCGGCCGTGCTGCGCGGCCGTCCTATCCCGAAGGCCCCCATCCCGCTGAAGATCAGCCAACATGCGCCCACTGTGATGAACACATCGCCCACACTGCCCGGACTGAAGAAGCGCGGTCGCGGCACGAGCATGGGCAGAGGGACGACATCGCCCAACTGCCGCAGCCTCGTTTGCGGTGTTATGGCCTCATGGTGCGTGTAGCTGGGCGAGTCCAGCAACGCCACCACGCGGGTATTCCCGGCCCGTTCCGCCAGCGCCCGGTCCACCGGCATGCTGCCCCCGTTGGCCGCGATCACCAGGAAGTTGAGGAACACCCCGAGCGCGGCGATCCGCACGCCCCACAAGTGGCGATTCAGCCACAGGCCGACCAGCAGCAAGAGGTACGTCAGTATGTGCACCGGGCCACCAAGCAACGCAACCGCCGAGACCCCGCTCGCTCCCAGGACGAGGATGCCAATCTGCACGGCTGCCGCGGCGATGAATACAGCCGGGGCCCGCAGGTCCAGGTTCTTCAGCCGCCCGAGACGGCCGCCACCGATAAACCCGACAATGATTGTCAGCACCGCCGCGTCGAGCAACACGGCTTCACCTCCCCGCCGCGAACTTCGGGTTGATTCCCGGTGGCGACGAGATCCCTTCCACAACCGCGCTATCCGGCCCCGTGCCCGTCAGACTTCCCCCCTTCGCTCAGTCCCCACAGGCAGTTCGCCGCCACTGGTGCTACCGCCTCCACGCGCCCCGGGGATGACCACCAGAGCCGTCGCCGCCGCCAACAGCGACCCTTTGACCAACAATCCCCTGGGCCACCGATTCGACCCAGTTCCGGATAGTGGCGGAGTATCGGGAGGTGGGTCCTGTGGAAGACGCTAAACATGAGCGAGACTGCCCATTGGGCAATCTCGCTTTTCTCCACGGCGGCCGAAGCATCCTGTCTTGGCCCGGGAGCCCCTACCCCTTCATCACGCCCATCGGCCGCATCCTGGCCACCAGCTTGGAGATGCCGGCCCCGTGGCAGATCTCTACCACCTGGTCAACGTCTTTGTATGCCTCCGGCATCTCTTCGGCCAGCACCTTCGGGCTGGCGGCCCGGACGTAGACTCCCTTCTGCGCCAACTCCTGTCTGATGTCCCGCCCCCGCGCGGCCCGGATCGCTCCATGCCGGCTCATCACTCGCCCGGCCCCGTGGCAGGTGGAGCCCCAGGTCTCCTTCATCGCCTGCTCCGTCCCCACGAGCAGGTATGATGCCGTGCCCATATCTCCCGGCACGATCACGGGCTGTCCCGTCTTTTGGTGCAGCGGCAGCAGCTCCGGACTGCCGGGTCCGAAGGCGCGCGTCGCCCCCTTGCGGTGGACGCAAAGGCGCTTCCGCTCGCCGTTTACCTCATGCTCCTCGAGCTTGGCGACATTATGAGCCACGTCATAGATGATCCCCATCCCGAGATTCTGGGCGCTAGTGTCGAACACTCGCTCGAACGCCTCTCGCGTCCAGTGGGTGATGCACTGACGATTCGCCCAGGCGTAGTTCGCCGCCGCCGCCATCGCGCTGAGATACTTCCGGCCCTCCGGTGACTCCACCGGAGCGCAGGCGAGCTGCCTGTCCGGCAGCTCGATGCCGTATTTCTGCACCGCGCGCTGCATGTCTTTGAGGGAATCGTCGCACACCTGGTAGCCGAGACCCCGAGAGCCGGTGTGAATCATGACGGTAACTTGCCCAAGCTCCGTGATTCCCAGGGCGCGGCCGATCTCCTCATCGAAGATCTCGTCCACCACCTGCACTTCCAGGAAGTGATTCCCTGCCCCGAGCGTGCCCAACTGGGGTCTGCCGCGCTGAAGTGCTCGCTCTGACAGGGCCGAGGGGTCTGCGCCCTCGATCTTGCCGCCATCCTCGATATGTTCGGGGTCATCCGGCCACCCCATGCCTTGATCCACCGCCCAGGCCGACCCTTTGACCAGCGCGCGTCCCAGCTCCCGCACGTCGATCCGCACTTTGCCCTTGCTCCCCACCCCTGAGGGCACATCCACGAACATCCGATTCACAATCTCCTCGATGCGCGGCTCGACTTCCCGGCGCGTGAGGGTTGTCCGCAGCAGACGCACGCCACAGTTTATGTCATAGCCCACTCCGCCAGGCGAGACCACACCCTCCTTCACATCGGTAGCCGCCACTCCGCCGATGGGGAGGCCGTACCCATAGTGGATATCCGGCATCGCCATGGAGGGGCCTACTATTCCGGGCAAGCAGGCGACGTTCGCCACTTGCTCCAAGGAATTTCCCGTCGTGCTGGCTCGCATCATTTCCCCGGACGCGTACACGATTGCATCTGTCCGCATCTCGGGCTTGTACTTCCGCGGAATCCGCCACCTGTATTCGTCTACACGGTCGATAGGCCCCGACCACGCTCTTGCCACCAGAACCACCTCCTGGCCGATCAGACACCACCAAAGCCGGTCTCATACTACGGGTAGCATCCCGGAAACGCAAGTGCCGCGTGTAGCCCTTAGAGCGCTTCTTGCAGCTGCTGAATTCGCTCCACATAGCGCTGCACCAACTTGTCCGCCTCGAGCGGCTCCGGACTCTCGGCGCGCACGTGGAACAGGGGGGCAGAGACGTCCGGCAGCACCAGCACCCAACCGCCTTCGAGCTGGACCTTTATGCCGTCCAGATGCTCGACCGGGAGGCCCTGGGTCTCTTCGTGCAACCGGCGCATCAGGGTTCCTTTGTGCTCCCAGGGGCAGTCAACTTGAGCCGCGGCCCGGTAGTATCGGGGGAGCCGCGCCCGCAGTTCGCTCAATTTGTCGCCGGTCAGCGCCAGCAATTCCAGGAGCTTGCCAAGCGCCAACATAGCATCGAAAGCCGGCAGGAATCGAGGGAAGATGAACCCTCCCTCGGTATCGCCCGCGAAGGCCAGTTCCGGATCGCTCCCCGCCGTCTCCATTAGAGACCGGGTGTCGGACTTGGTGCGGACACATACCGCGCGGTGGCGCTCGCACACATCTTCCACCCCAGAGGTGGCGCCGAAGGGGACAGCAATGCGGGTGCCGGACCCGCCGTCCTGCAGCACCAGTTCGATGAACGCCAGCAGCAGATCGTCGCCGACCAGCGCCTCTCCCTTCTCATCGAGGGCGGCGAATCGCTCGCCATGGCTCCCCATGAGCAAGCCCACATCCGCATGGAGAGCGCGTACCACTTCCCCCATCTCGCTCGCTCGGCGCTGGTGCGAAGACCACGTTTCCTGGGCACGCGTCGGGTCCACATAGGCGTTCAGTGCGGTGGCCTCACACCCCAGCCGCCCCAGCACCGCCGGCATCAGCAGGCACAATGGGCCATAGCTGTAGTCGATCGCCAGCTTCGGCCCCCATCGCCTGATCGCCTCTCCGTCCACGAAGCTCAGGAAGTCCTCCGTGTAGTACTCCATAGTCCGACCGAGAAACTCCAGGGTGCCCACCGCATCCAGGGGCACGCGCCGGAAATCCTCGCGGAAGAATATCGCTTCGATCCGCCGGTCGGCCCCACGATCCAGGTTCTTGCCGGTTCCATCGAAGAACTCGACCAGAATCTGGCTTGGATCGGTAGGAGACACCGCGACGTGGATGCCTCCGGCCGCTCCCGTGATGTTCGCCATGTGCCGCGCCACCGCTCCGGGCATGATCCGCAAATCAAGCGCGTTGGTCCCCACCGACATCAGTCCGGCGATGATCGCTCGCTTGGTCAGGCGGGAGACGTGGTGCGAATCCCGGCTTGTGATCACCTGTGCCCCGGTTTCCAGATAGGCGCCGAACGCCGCCCCCAGCCTGGTGGCGACCTCGGGCGTGATGTCAATGTTCGCCAGGCCGGAGACTCCACTGGGCCCGAACAGCGTCCCCGGCCATTTGGTGCCCCAGATGAGGCTCATCGTCACCTTGGAGCCGCGCTCGGTCGCCTTGTTAGGCCACATCCGGATGTGGGGCATCACAACGGTGCCCTCATCCAAGAGACACCGGTCTCCCACCACAGCGCCTTCATGGACCGTCACCTGCCGTTTGGCCACCACGTTCCGACAAATGGTAGCGCCCTGGATCCTGCTGCCGTGCCCCAGGTAGGTCCCGCGCCAGATGACGGAATGCTCGACCACTGCCCCCGCTTCCACCATGCAATGGTCCCCCACAACCGAGAGCGGCCCTATTTGGGCCTCAGCTCCCACACTGCACCCGCGGCCGATCAAGACCGGCGGCTCCAGGCGTGCTGTGGGGTGTACCATCGTGTTCTCCCCGACCCAGATCCCTTCGCTCACCTCCACCCCTGGCAGCTCCACGGAGACCAGGCCGCGCAGGCAGTCCTCGTTCGCGGCACGGTATTGTTCGAGGTCGCCTATGTCCGTCCAATACCCGTCTGCGACATAGCCGCAGAGCAGCTTTCCCTGGGCAAGGAGGGCAGGATACAGATCCTTGCTGAAGTCAAAAGGTTTCCCCGGCTCTACCCCGGCCAGCGCCTCCGGCTCCAGGATGTAGATGCCGGTGTTGACCGTGTCCGAGAACACCTCGCCGGCGCTCGGCTTCTCCAAGAACCGCTGGACGGTCCCCTCCGCATCTGTTATCACCACTCCATACTCCAGCGGATCGGCCACGCGCGTAAGCACCAACGTGCCGACCGCGCCCCGCTGCCGGTGAAACTCGATCGCAGGGCGCAGGTCAATGTCTGTCAGAGCATCTCCGCTGATGATCAGGAACGTCCCCTCCAGCCGATCCAGTAGCCGCCGCACACTTCCTGCGGTTCCCAGGGGAACGTCCTCCACTATGTAGTCGAGCTGCAGCTCGAGCTCGGACCCGTCTGGCAGCAGCCGGCCGGCCCGACCCGGAGCCTCCGTGCCGAAGTAGCTCTCCACCTCGTCGGCCCGGTAGTGCAGGGTCGCGAACGCTTGCTCCACTCCCAGGCGCCCCAAGAGCCTAGTAATGTGGTGCATTATCGGACGATTGACCACTGGCGCCATCGGCTTGGGAAGATCGCAGGTAAGCGGCCGCAGCCGCGCCCCTTCACCGCCAGCCATGATCACCGCTTGGATCATTCCTGTCACTCCCACCCGCGCCTAGCTTCTCGCGGAGACTTCCACCGTCGGGAGGTACCGCGGCCTGACCCCGGGCCCGAGCACTCCGGCCTCCCGCTGCTCAAATGCGTCATGTCGCGCGCTCAACACGTCCGAGTAGACACTTAGCACCTGTTGTGCGATCCCGGCCCAGCCGTATTTCCTCCGCACTTCCTGCCGGCCCGCCTGTCGCAGCCGCGCGGCCAGCTTGCCATCCGAGAGCACCAGATTCACCCCCCAGGCCAACGAATGAGCGTTGTTCGCCCAGGTATGAATGCCGGTCACGCGGTGCCTCACCACCTCCCGGAACCCGCCAATGTCGGAGGTCACGATCGGCACCCCGGCCGCCATCGCCTCCAATGCCACGATGCCGAATGGCTCGTACAGGCTCGGGTAGACCGCGACGTCGGCCACCGCGTACAGCCTCGGGAGATCCCGCTCCGGCACGAAGCCTCCAAACACGATCTTATGGCCCAGCCCGCGCCCAGCCGCCTTCGCCCACAGGTGCCCGTGCTGACCGCCTCCCGCCACCACGAACTTGGCATCTGTATGGGCCGTGAGCACCTCCGGCATCGAGTCGACCAGAACCTCCACTCCCTTCTCTCGCACCAGCCGCCCTACGAAAAGAACGATCCGCTCCCCGTCTCCGGCCCAACGACGGCGGAACTCCCGCAGCTCGCCGGGGGATTCAGCGCACGCCACGCGATCCGGATCCACTCCGTTGGGCACCACCCTAACCTTGTCCGCCGGTACCCGCAGCGTACTGCTCACCTCGCTCGCCATCGCATCTGAGCAGCAAATCACGCGCAACGCGTCGTAGGTCAACAGCCATTCGACAGTGTGTATATAGTGCTGCATGGGAGTGTGGATGCCGTGGTTGCGGCCTGCCTCCGTCGCATGCACCGTCGCCACCAGCCGGTGCCCCAGCCCGCGCTGGAGGGTACGCGCAGCGAACGCGACCAGCCAGTCGTGTGCATGGACCAGATCGTAGTCCCTCCGGCCGTCCGCGATCACCCGTTCCAGGAGAGCGAAGTTCAGCTGATGTATCTCGGCCACGAAGTCCAGCGGCTGAATTGGGGGCGGTCCCGCCCGGAGGACGCGCAGTCGCCCCGGGCTGATGGATCGGCCCTGCCTCCCCTCACTCAGCGCAGGAGGCCCGGAGACCGCAATGTCTTCCATCACCGCGATCTCTTCCATCGCGGGTGCCTGTGGATGGTGGGCCGTGACGACATCCACGTCGAGCCCGGTTCTCGCCAGGGCACGGGAAAGCTCATCTACGTGCCTAGCGATCCCTCCCACGATGCGGGGTGGGAACTCCCAGGAGAGCATCAGGATGCGCTGGGGCCTCCGCCCCGTCGGAGGCGCTCGCCGCGGACCCCTCGCAGGCCCGTGCTCGGACTCGTGATCCTTCCCAGTCACCTCGTCTCGCTCATCCGCCTGGGCCGTCTCAGCAGGGCGCCTGCACCTCGCCGAGCGCCGCCGGCGTACACACATGAAGCACACCATCGCCGTCCGCTTCGCTGCCACTGACCGCAGCGCTTACACCGGCGCCATCCCGTCCGCTTTCGCCACGCCGTCATCCGCGCAAGCGACAGGAAAGCCCGTTCCGCCCGGTCCCTCAAGTCCGTGTCCTCGATGTTTGCCACGGCACCCCGAATCTTCCGTTCCTGGCGCCTCGACAGTTTGACCTCCGCCGGCCGCCCCGCCTCGGCCCCAGGCACATCGCGCTTGCGAGCCCGACGCAGCCCCGAGCGGAAGTGTATTTCGCGGATAATGCCCGGGCCGACTTGCGCCGCCAGTCGTTCCAGCAGGTCTCCGCGCCGCATCTGCAGTTCCTGCGCCCACGCCGGTGTGTCGGTTGCCACCAACAGCACCCCGTCTTGCACCCCCTCGACCAGGGTGTGAGACCTCACCACCCGGCCTGCTATCTCCGGCCATGATTTCATGGCGAGGCGTTCCCGGAACCGCGGCCCCAGGTCGAGCGAGGACAACACACTCGCCAGCAGTCGGCCCAGTTCTGCCTGCCCCCGGGAGCCGCCGCCGGCCTCAGACGACCTGTCCATCGCGCACCTCTAGCAGCCTCGCTGACCCCCCCGAGCGATGTCGGCCTCGCGTTCGCTTCGACGCGTCTCGGCTAACATGCTGGCAACTTCTTCCACCAAACCGGCCTCGACCTTCTCATTCGCTTGGTGACTTTGTCCATTCCGTAGAGCAATCGTTGGCCGATATTGCATCATGCGGGGTCGACTCGCGCCTGTCAGTGTGACATGTGCCCTGCTCGCCTCAGGCCCGAGGGGGGACAGGAACTTGCTCCGCGCCAACATCACCCTCGCTCCCTCTATCGCGCTGTCGCCCGGTCCCGGGCGGTAGGTAAACAAAAGGGGCGCAGTCCCGCCTGAAACGGACTCGCCCCGCCTGTCTCTCGCGCTGGGCAACGTCTGACCAGAGCCGGTACCCGCCAGCGCCGACTACAACTGCATCGGCATGACCACGTAGAGATAATCAGGATCGTCAGCGGCCTTCAGCATCCCGGAACTCAGCGGACCCGTGAACTGCCAGAGCACCGTATCCGATTGCATTACGCCCAGCACGTCCGTCAGATACTCTGCATTGAAGGCTATCTCGATCTCTTCGCCTTCCAGTGTGGCGGGCAGCTCCTCGTGCGCCCGGCCCACATCCCCGCTCTCCGCGCTGATTGTAAGCGTGCCCTCGTGTGCTCGAAACACCAGTTTGCTCGCTTCCGCGCGTGCAACAATGGCGGCTCGCTTGATCGCTGCCAACAGATCCGCTCTGTTAACGCTTATGGAGCGATCCGCGTCGCCTGGAATCACCCGTTCGTAGTTCGGAAACTGTCCCTCGATCAGCCGCGAGACCAACGTGTACGGGCCGACCTCAAATACCATCTGTTGCTCGCTTGCTCGAACCCTCACGAGGGCATCTTCCTCAGCGGCACCAAGCATCCGATTCAGCTCTTGAAGTGCTCGCGCAGGGATAATGGCCGACGCCTTCCCTTCCTGGCCCTCAAGTTTCACCGCATCGCCCGACACGGTCTTCATGGCGAGGCGATAGCTGTCGGTAGCGACCATTCTCACCCCGTCTGCATCCCATGCCAAGAGCACCCCAGTGAGGATAGCCCGGGCCTCATCAGCAGATGCCGCAAAGACCGTTCCCCGGATCAAGTCTCGCATGCCGGCCTGTGAAACCGCAAAGCTAACCCCGTCCGGGACCTCAGGGAGGGCCGGAAACTCCTCTGCCGGAAGCCCATGAATGGTGTACCGAGAGCGACCGCAACTCAAGCCCAATATGCTTCGTTCCTCGCTCCGCATTTCCACAGTCGCATCCGGCAGACTAGCAACGACATCCCCGAAGACCCTCGCCGGGATCGTCAGGGCACCAGCTTCCTCGACTTCAACCGAGACCGCGCTCTGCGCGCCGATTTCCATATCGTAGGCGACCAGCCGCAGCTTACCCCCATCGGCCTCCAACAGAAGATTGCTGAGGATTGGCAACGTCGTTCTTCCAGAGACTACTCGGCTGACGTGCTGGAGGGCCTCGTGTAGAACCCGTCGATTGCAGGTAATTTTCACTGCCAGCCTCCCTGTCGCGAATCAGTCGTCTGCACGGCCGAGTTCTCTTCTGGCCGCACCAATACCTTTCAGCTAAACTGAGTTCCAGAGGGTTATTGCCAAAAGTGTATTATTAGAATCCATATATATACAACAAGATAATAATAACAGAAGGGTGAGTTCCGGGGAAATCGCAGAATAACGAAGACGGCCGCTGAAAAGAACACCTGGGCGGGACGGCGACAGAGTAGGGGGTAACTGTGGATTGAGGAGACGTTTCAATAGCTGTCGCCCGCACGGGACGAAATCCCCGGGGATTCCACCTTGAGTTCACAGGGATATTCACATCTCGGTTCGAAGTCTGGCGCTGAGTTCATTTACGAGGACGCGGAGGCCTCCGTCTTTCATCTTCTCCCGGACCCTACCACACGCATGGATTACAGTGGTGTGATCCTTGCCACCGAAGGCCCGTGCTATACTGGGGAAAGATGAGCTCAGGAGCTCCCGGCAGAGATACATGGCAATCTGCCGGGCATGAACGATATCTCGCTTGCGAGTACGGGCAGTTAGTTCGGGAACAGAGAGGTGGAAGTGCTCGGCCACAAGCTCCTGGACGCGGGCAATGCTCCCCGGGTGCTGGTGAGTATCGATGGAGTGGTCCCGGAGCTGTTCTGCGGCCAAGGACAGCGTGATATTCACGCCCATCAGGGAGGCAGCGGCAAGGACTCTGATCAGAGCCCCCTCCAATACCCGGATGTTGGACTTCACCATGCGGGCGATGTAGTGCACGACCTCCTCCGGGACTTGCACACCCTCGGCCTGGGCTTTCCGCGCGAGAATCGCAATCCGGGTTTCGAGATCTGGCGGCTTGATGTCCGCGATGAGACCCCACTCGAAGCGAGAGCGAAGGCGGTCGTCCATTACCTGGAGTTCCTTGGGGGGGCGGTCGCTCGTTATCACGACCTGACGGCCTGTCTCGTACAAGGTGTTGAACACCTGGAAGAACTCGGACTCGGTTCGCTCTTTGGCGGCGATGAACTGGATGTCATCCACCAGCCACACGTCTACCTCCTGGTACTTCCGCCGGAAGGCCGCGAATCGGTCGTCCCGGATGGATGATACTACGTGAAACGTGAAGGTGTCGCCGGAAACGTACTCCACCCGCAGGTTGGCATTGTTCTGTGCCACGTGGTGCCCGATCGCCTGCATCAGGTGGGTCTTGCCCAGGCCCACTCCGCCATAGAGGAACAGGGGATTGTAAGACTTCGCGGGGTTGCGCGCCACCGCCAGGGCGGCCGCCTGGGCGAACTGATTGCTCTTCCCGACCACGAAGGCGTCGAAGGTGTACCTGGGACTCAGGGGGGTGCTCGCGAGTGGTTCGGCGTACCGCCGGCGCTGGCGATTCACTCTGGTACGCTTTCGCAGGGACTCGGCACTTGCGTCCAGGTCCAGCCCCATCTGGCCCAACTCGAATTTCACCTTGAGCGGACGCCCGACCACTCGCGCCAAGGCCTCTTCGAGCGCCTTCTTCCCTCGCTTTTCCAGCCAGTCCCGGGCGAACTCCGTCGCCACAACCAACTGGAGGGAGTTCTCATCCACGGCCCGGGGTCGAACCTGCTTGATCGAGCTTTCGAATGACGGTCGGGCGGCCTTCTTGCCCAGTGTCTTGAGTACCTGCGTCCACACCTCCTGCGCCGACGGCTGCTGTTCGCTCATCCATGTCCCCTTGATAGATAGCTTCTAGTCGGTTCGCCGCGGCAGCGACCAACGTGCCTCGCCGTCCGGCGACGGCAGAGAATAGGCGGGGATCGGGGGACCCGGTCGCGCATCGACCGGGCTAGAGCGGGAGATCCCTAGTTGGGGATCGGGGTGTGGATTGGCCGCGTCGGTCTCAGGAGTGGGATGAAAATGATGCGATAATTGCTGTCGTTTTTCCGTCTTAGACTTCAGCCCCTCGCCCTAATCGTGAGCGCATGCAACTCTCAAGGGCTCGGAAAAGCTAGGCACTATGCCGACACGCAAATCCACAGCACTATCAACACCTGTGGATAACTTAGTACTGGTCCCGTCCCGCCGGGATTCTCGCCTACACCGATCCATCCCTTTAGCGACCGGGAGTATAACACAGCATACTGTCATTGGCAAGAAAAATCTTCATCACCTCACCAATAGCTTGATCGTGCTCTTTGGACAAGACACATCGAGACGATGCTAGACTGTGCGGCCTTGCTCGAAGTCCGACCGTATGCTATAATGCGGCCACATCCGTGGCCTCGGTCCTTACCGGCCGGGCCACATTCACTTACATGCTACGCCGGCAGAGGAACCTGTGAAGCGGACCTACCAACCGAAGCGCCGAAAGCGTCTGCGCACCCATGGCTTCCGCAAACGGATGCGCACCCCGGCCGGCCGCAACATCCTGCGCCGCCGCCGCGCCAAAGGTCGCGTCCGGCTTGCGGCCGGACCCTCCAGATAGGGCCCTCGGGTGCTGCGCCTCCGCCGGAAAAGCGACATCCATCGAAGCTTACAGGAAGGCCGACGCTTCCATTCCCCCTGTTTTGTCCTGCACGCTCGGCGCCGGGGACTCGACGAGGAACTCGCGCCGCTGCCGCGCCTGGCGGTCGTTGCCGGGCGGCGCTTTCGCACCGCCGTGGCGCGCAACCGCGCCCGTCGCGTGCTTCGTGAGACATCCCGTCTCGCGCTGGCAGGCGGCGAGGCGCCCTGGGACCTAGTCATCGTGGCTCGACCCCAGGTCCTTGCGCTGTCCTTCCCCGACCGCCTCAACGTCATAACCGAGCTTCTGCGCGAGGCCAGGGTCCTCGGCGGGAAGCCGTCAGCTGGAACATGAGCGCTTCCGCCACTGCGCACAGTGCTCTCAGGCTCCCCGCACGCGCGGCCATCGCCTTGGTCCGCGCCTACCAGCGCTACCTCAGCATCCTCAAGCCGGGCACCTGCCGCTACTATCCCTCGTGCTCGGAATACGCAGCCGGGGCAATCGGCGCGCGCGGCCTGCTGAGGGGTTCTCTCCTCGCTGCTTGGCGTCTTCTCCGCTGCAATCCGTTTTCATCCGGTGGTTACGACCCCGGCCCCTGGGGCGAGGGGCGAGCGAAGGAGGGGCGGGCATGAGCCGGGGCATCCTCGTGCTTTCGGTCCTTCTTCTGCCCTTGCTCGCGGGCTGTTTCGGAGCGATGGGTGTGCCCTTGCCAGAAGACCGCCTGGTGAAGCTCCGTGCCCAACTCGAGGAGATTGACCTGGTGGCGGCCGCAGGCGGGGAGTCGGAAGAGGACAGGGACGACGGGCCGGTGCGATCCCACCTCGAATCCCTCAAGGCCAGCCTCGCGCCCATCGCGGACAGCAAGGATCGCAGTCTGCGATCGGATGCGGCACGCCTGCACCTCCTCATTGGATACTGCTGGGAGCGCCTGGGGGAATTCAGGGAAGCGATCCGGGAATACGAGCAGGCCACAGGCAGTGAATACGGCTCAGTTGCCTTCATGCGGGTGGCCCAGGTAAACGAGCACCTCGCTGAGAACGTCTCGGGCGAAGATCCGGCGAAGCGGAAGAAGAACGCCATTAAGGCACTCGAGCGCGGGGCTAACTTCCCCATCCAGTTAGATGCTAGCACGGGGAAGCTGCGCGGGCCGCTCGTCCTCGTGCGCCAGCCGCCGGTGGGCCCGGCCCCCGTGGTAGAGTGGCTCGCCGTCGACATCCGCCACCATTCATATAAGGCACTGGACGAGTACTACCAGGAGAAGCTCGCCTACCGCATCTTCGATTTCCTGGTCAACATCTCAGGCGGAAGGGACAAGAACAGCAGCTATCTGCTCGCCATCGTCCTGATCGCCCTCCTTGCCAAGCTCATCACCATGCCTCTCTCCACCGCGCAGTTCCGCAGCATGCATGCGATGCAGGCCGTTCAGCCGGAGGTCAAGAAGCTCCAGGAGAAGTACAAGAACGACAAGCAGCAGCTCGCGCGGGCCCAAATGGCGCTCTTCAAGGAGCACAAGGTCAATCCCGCATCCAGCTGTCTCCCTATGTTGATCCAGATGCCTATCCTGATCTGGGTCTACTACGGGATCCGCCAGTTTGTCTTCCGCTTCGAGGGCGTGCACTTCCTCCATGTCGACAGCCTGGCCAACCCCGACGTCATCAGTATTGGCGGGTCGCTCTGGCCGGGCCCTCTTCTCCTCGTCTACGGGCTCAGCATGTACGTCTCCCAGAAGCTGATTGCCACCCCGGCCGCCACGCCTGAGCAGCAGCAGCAGCAGAAGCTCATGGCATTCATGATGCCGGTGCTGCTCGTTGTCATCCTCAAGGGCCTTCCCGCCGCCTTCATCCTATACTGGCTGCTCAACAATATCCTCATGACCGGCCACCAGTATCTCATCATGCGTCGCCGTCGCCTGGAGGATGCGGACGTTGCTGGCACCCTCGCCCTCGCGCAGGCGCAGCCACCCATACCCAGCTCGCCGTCTCCCGCCCCGCCGCCAGAAGCGTTCGACAAGATCTCGCAGGGAACTCGGCCGCGCAGGAAGAAGAAGAAGAAGAAACGCTGACAGAGCCGTGTCACTCTCGCCTCGGGTCTTGGGGTGCTTGGAGGCAATCCGCATGGAATCTATCGAGCAAACGGGCCGGACTGTCGATGACGCTGTACTGGCCGCACTGGAGGCGCTGGGAGCGTCTCGGGACGAAGTTGAGGTGGAAGTGCTGGCTCAGGAGAGCCGCGGTATCCTGGGCATTCTTGGCCACTCTGAGGCCAAGGTCCGGGTCACCCCCAAGCCAGGACTGGCCGAGCGCGCGCTGGGCATTGTTACGGAGATCGTGGCCTTGATGGGCATAGACGTCCAGGCCGAGATCACCGACGACGAGCCCGACGCTGTCTACATAGACATACACAGCAGCTCCGACCTGGGTCTGCTCATCGGCAAGCGCGGCCAGACTCTGGCCGCGCTTCAGTTGCTGGCTGCAATGATAGCCAACCGCGGCCAGCCGGCGGACACACGCAGGCGGATCGTCCTCGATGCGGAAGGCTACCGCGCCCGGCGCGAGCGCGCCCTTAACAGCACTGCCCGCAGCGCCGCACAGCAGGCCAAACGGAGCGGCCGCTCGGTTACGCTGGACTCACTCTCGCCCCGGGAAAGACGAATCGTCCACGTTGCACTCGCCGACGATCCTGATGTCTCAACCCGTAGTGAGGGCGAGGACCCGCACCGGTCTGTGATTATCTACCCGAGCGGGACGGCTGGGCCTGGCTAGCACGGGGGGACTCGCCGCGGTCCTTCGGCTCGCCCAGGGCGGGCCGTGTCTGCCCTTCACGCGTCTGCCCTTCACTGGAACTGTCGGTAGTAGTCCTGCACTGCCTCGTAGTCTACAGTAGGATCTGGGTTGAGCCCGGCCTGCTTGTAGAGCTCGCGCCGGTCTCGCATATCGTTGAGCAGGACCGCACGCGCGTGCACGGCCACCTCCTCCGCGACCTCTAGCGGAACGACGACAACGCCGTCATCGTCACAACCGACGATGTCGCCGGGTCGTACCTGCGCCCCACCGCACCCGATGGTCGCCTGGACCTCGACCACCTCTATGCGTCCCGGAATGATGGTGCGACCTCGCGCACGCGCGCAGACGGGGGTCTTCTGCAGGGTAAGCTCTGCGGTGTCTCGTGCGTATCCGTCGGTCACGATGCCTACTGCCCCTGCCGCCATTATCCCCATGCTGTTTGCCGATCCCCAGAAGCCCACCTCCTTCGCTCCCCCGGTGCTGGTCACGAGCACGTGGCCCGGCTGCAGCACCTCGCCTATGCCGACATTGCCCACTTCCTTGAACCAGAGCCCGTGCGCGTCGCCGATCTCCTCGCTTGTCTTCAGCTTCCACATCGGGCGATTCGGAGGGACGCACCGCATGGTGGCCGCCACGCCCCAGAACTTCATCCCCAACCAGAGGGGCCGGATCTCGGGGCTCATCAGCGTCAGGTCGAAGTAACCAATGCCGTCCAGTGCGTCACAGACATCCACTACCCGGAGGTACTTGTAGAGCTTCCGCACTCCGAACGGGTCAGGCTTGCCTTCACTACAACTCATAGCTGCAACCTCCTCGCAGGATATTCTGTTCACCCGGTTCGCCAGGCGCGGCTGCCTTCCCCCCAGGTCGTGCTGGCGCCTGCCGATCTACCGAATGCGCGTGGAGCAAGCACACACATCGCACACTTCTCCGCTTCGGGCCCCCGCGAGCGCGGGCGTAACCCCGATGGCGCAGTTCCCGACAAGCGGTGCCGGGGAGGGTCGCGCGCTCAGTACGATTTGGAAAGTCCGATGACCGCACACTTCTCGGCCGCGGCTTGCCGAGCGACGAGAACTCCCGCGGCCACCGACAAAGAGCAACTCACATCTTCGTGACGCGGGAGGGAGTTTCGCGTTGATCTCTTCGCCGCGCGTTTCGCGCACTGATCTTTTCTGTAATGCGTGTTCGACAACGCGAGCGTAGTGTGGCATACTCGCACAGCAAGTGTCGCGCGGACGCGCGCGACCGTGGCCAAGAGGCGGTTCGGCCACTAATGAACGTGCCGCGCCAAGTGGGTCTTAGCCCGGGCGAAGGCGATGCGGAACAAACTGCATCCGCGGCGCGCAGAAAGGGGGGCACGAAAGTTGCCGGCGAAGAAGAAGGCGAAGAAGAAGAAGGTCGCAAAGAAGAAGATCGTGAAGAAGGCGAAGAAGAAGAAGGTCGCAAAGAAGAAGATCGTGAAGAAGGCGAAGAAGAAGAAGGTCGCAAAGAAAAAGGTCGCGAAGAAGAAGGCCAAGAAAAAGGCCAAGAAGAAGAAGCGATAGCAACGAGTAGGCTCTCAGACGGAGGGCACCGCGGAGTCCTGCGTCGGAGGTAAGTTGTAGACCGGGCGAGGCCGAGCAAGTGTCCTCGCCCGGTTGCTTTTTGTTGCTCAGCGGGCAGGCAGGTGCGTCCAGAACAGCGGATCGACTGCCTCGTGATAGGCGTAGACTGCGAAGTGAAGGTGAGGTCCGGTTGCTACCCCCGTTGCCCCAACCCGTCCGATCGTCTGCCCGCGCCTAACCCTCTCGCCATCCCCCACGGCAAGCTGGGACAGGTGGATGTAGAGTGTTGAGATCCCGTGTCCGTGGTCGACAATGACCGTCTGCCCGTGGAGCACGAACGAATCGTCTGCGAGAGAAACCACCCCGTCGGCCGCGGCGCGCACAGGAGTGCCTTCCGGGGCGGCGATATCGAGGCCGCGGTGGCGATAGGACAGCCGGTTATTGATGTATCGTTGCAGACCGAATCCAGTGCTGATTCTCCCCTCAACCGGCATCAGAAAGCTCTCCTGCCACCATCGCTCCTGCCCCACGCGGTCCAGGGCGCTGGCGATCAGGCGCCGTTCGCGTTTGACTTCCGGGTCAGAGTAGGTCTTCTCTTGCTTCCGCGAAAGCTGGAGGTGCTGAACGCCGAAATCCCGCGCCTCCACCTGTATCGACACGGTCGCCTTACCCATCCCGCCTCCGATGTACTTCCAGTAAACCGTGGCGCGGTGCGCGCCGGACGTGCTTCTCAGCGAGACCGGGAGCGCCAACGCGAATAGATCGCCAGTCGCGAGAAACGGATACGACTTGCCCCCCCAGGAACACGCCGCCCGGAGCAACCCCTCTTCGGGGCGCAGGGTGATGAAAACTACATCTCCCACGCGCGGGTTCTCCGGAACGAATGTGATCTCGGGCGCGGCGGCAACGCGCGCGGCCGCCCACAGCGCCATCACGAGGACCGCCGTAAACAGCCCCCTGCCGTTCCTCATCGCAGCTTCACCGTGAACTTCTCCACCATGTGGTGAGGATGATACGATTCTTTCGCCCGCCTCAGACCCGGGACGCCTAGGTCCTGCTCGCGGTTTACATACCGCACTTGCGGCCACTTCTGCTCCAGGAATTGCTGATTGATGACCTGATAGAGTCCGTGGTACGCCGCGTTCGCCTTCTCTATGTGGATGACAACGGTCTCCGGGTTGAGGAGCTCGCCGAGCGCGAACTCCTCGACCCGCCCGTCAACCGCGATGCAGCCGCCCGTGACCTCAAGCGCCTGCAGGCTCGCCAGCACCTGCTTGATCGCCCGGCCCTCCGCCCTGAGTGTCGCCACCATGTCGCAGTGCTTCTCATCGCACCAGCGATCTTGAAGCTCCGCGCACTGCGTGACCAGATCCGGTTCGAGCGGCAGGTAGCGAAACTCGTACTTGCTCGTGAACTGCTCGACGTGATTGCGTTTGCGATGGTAGCGGTTACCTCGCAGGTCAATCAGGTCTTGCACCAGGTACACGTAGTCCCAGTGGTCGCGGTCGGGTTGGATGGCGAACTCATCTTCTCCTATACTCAGACGCGCTAGGTCCCTGCGGGTCGCCCGCGCCATGCGCGGGTTGTGTCCGGCCGCTGCCATGTGTTCCAGACAGTTCCGCACGACCTCCACATTCGCTCCCGCGCCAAGTGGCGGCAGTAGAAATGAGTCTTCCGGGTCGGCCCGTAGCGAGAAGAGGACGAGCGCGTCGTCAGCGGCCAGCATCTGGATCTGATAAGCATCCCGCCAGATGTAGAGATTCGTGAAGGTGAACTCGGACTGGTCGGGCTGTAGCTCGGAGAAGATGGCTGTTAGGGCCCCTCGGTCCTTGAGGTTCAGCGGTCGCATCTCTGCCAGGGCCGGAAGATCGTTCACACTGTACCTCGCCTGTCCCAATACGCGCCGGCAGGATCTTGATGTGAGCGTCAAGTAGGGCGCAGAACAACTGCCGGGAGCAGGCCACAACTGCGCCCGGGCCTCCTCGACTAGTCCAGGTTTGCCGCGGTATGATCTCAGCCCTGCAAGGCGCGAGCCCGGTCCTGTCGGCCCTCCACCGAGACCGCCATCGCTACAGCTTCCCCACCGCCTCCTCAATCCGCCGCAACGTCCCTTCCAGCCGAAACGCCCGGAAGTACTTCCGCATCACATCCGCAATGGACTGGACGACCGCGGCTTCTCCCCCTGCCCCGGCAGCTTCGAGATTCGCATACAGTTTCTTGCGTGCAGCAACAACCGGCGGCTGTGCCCAGATATACCGGCACCCCGTCCGCACCAACCACCCCTGCCGCTCCGGCGAAAGCTGGTCGAACGGCCTTCGCTCCTCCTCCGGCCGTCGCCACTTCTCCCACCGCGCACTCGCTACCACCGCCTCTCGCAAGGCCTCCATCATCCCCGAGGTTTCCGCCACCTTCCCCGCGGCCGCCAGCTCCTTCTCCCGCGCGACCAGCTCCTCCAAGCCCTCGTATTCCGCCTCCGTGAACTCTGGCCCCACGTTCGCGCCCCCCATCCCCGCCTTCGGATAGGCCTCCGGGTTCGACACCGAGTCCGTGTAGTGTCCCTTGATTGCGGACCCGTAGCGAGCCGCGACCTCTGCGAGCTTGCCCGCCACCTCCGGGTCGAACTCGGCCGTGTGCAGATCGGTCCCCACCTTTCCCACGACGAAGCAGGGCCACACCCCCTCCGGCGCGGGAGGCGCCAACCCATTCTTCAGCCCGTCGAGAAACCGGCGGAAGACGCTCGCGTCCGCCAGCCCTCCATGCACCTCCTCCGTCCCCACCTCGTAGCTCACCCGAGGCAGCCCCTTCTCGAGCCGATGGGCCTCCGCGAACTGAATCAGCTCCAGCGTTCGCTCGATCACCAGCTTGATCGGCATCGGCTGGTCCTTACGCAGCGTGCGATCCACCGTCGGGTCAACGTGCAGCAGATCGTACCCCGCGTCGAGGCAAGCCGCCAGCGAATCCTTCACGCCTTGCATTGCCTGCTCCAGCGGCCACTGCTCCCGCGCCTGGACGTCCTTCAGCCAGGGCCCTCCGTGGTCCAGGCCCACCACAATCGGCCCTTCGTAGCTCGCCTTCTGCGCCTCATCCCGCACCAGGCTCACGAACTGCTGCTGTGTCCAGCCCGTGTACCCGCCATCGAGGTCAACCTGATTCAGCGTCGCCGCGAAGAAGAGCGGCGCCTCCGCCTGCCGCGCCGCCAGCATCGATGCCTTCACGACCGCCTCCGAGTTCGGGCAGATGGCGAGGATGGTGGGCACAACTCCCTTCTCAGCGAAGCCCTGTCGCAGCGCGCGCAGCACCGCATCGGCCAGAGGCAGGCCGAGTCGCTCCGCCTGCCTGCGAACTGAGCTATCGTCGGCGCGAATCATCATGTTAGCCTTGCCTCCCGAACACGTTCTATTCGGTGGGCCACGCGAAGAATCCCTTTTGCAGTGCACACGACTTGCGCGTCACTAACTTCGCTGGCTGATGACGCATTGCTCTACCCACACCGGCATCGCTACTTGTGCCTGCAGGAATGCCTTCGGAAGCACCGAAGCATGGTGGACCCCCGAGGACCTACGGCGAGGCTTCAGACCGGTCCCTTCCGGCGGGTGGAGGCGAGATGTCGTGATCCGCCAGACGCGCGTCTGGCGCGGATTCTTACTCGGGATCGTCCTGCTGCCGCTCAACGCGCTCTGGGTGCTGTACATGGAGTGCATCCGCCAGGATGGCCCCATCTGCTCCACCATCTCGCTGTTCTTCAACGTGATCTTCATTCTCTTCTTCGTCGCGCTGGCAAACGCTGCCGTCCGGCGCTTGCGCCCACAGTGGTCACTCAACCGCGCCGAGCTGATAGTGGTCTACGTGATGCTCACCACCAGCACGTCGTTGGCCGGGCTGGATGGGATGCAGGTGCTGCTGCCGGCGATGACGCACGGATTCTGGTTCGCCACCCCGGAGAACCGATGGGACCAGTTGTTCTCGAACGTGCCTCCCTGGCTTGTGGTCTCGGACCTCGATGTGCTGTATGGGTATTACAACGGCTCCTCCACTCTGTATCAAGCCTCGATCATGCGAGCCTGGCTGATTCCGGGCCTGTGGTGGACAGGTTTCATCTTCGTCCTGGTCCTGGTGTTGGTGTGCATCTCGGTTATCGTGCGCTCCCAGTGGGCGGACCGGGAGCGGCTCACCTTCCCGATCATCCAGCTCCCCCTGGCCCTGACTGATCCCGACACCCGGCTGTGGCGCAATCCCTATCTCTGGATCGGCTTCGCGGCGGCGGGCGCCATTGACCTAGTGAACGGGCTGCACTATCTCTATCCGACGGCGCCCTATCTCTCCATCGCGCCCACCCTCGACAGCTACGGCTCGAACGACCTCATGAACTACATCACCGACATGCCCTGGGCGGGCATCGGCTGGCTCCCCGTCACCTTCTATCCCGCGGTGATTGGCATCTGCTTTCTCATGCCGCTCGACCTGCTCTTCGCCTGCGTTTTCTTCTTCTTCTGGTGGAAGGCGATGTTCGTCCTCGCCGCGGCCATAGGTGTGAGCCAGGGGTACACCGAAGCCTCCAAGTTCGTCTTCCCCTACAAGGACCAGCAGATGTTCGGCGGCTACCTCGCCGTCGCCATTGCGCCGCTGCTGGTGGGCAGGGGGTACTTCCGTCAGGTCTGGCGCCGAATGATCGGCCGCCCCTCGGAGGTGGACGACTCGGCCGAAGGCATGAGCTACCGCACGGCCGGGATTGGCATCGTGCTTGGCATCGCCGCGCTGGCCGCCTTCTGCACGTACGCCGGCTTGGCGCCTGGTCTGGCGGTCCTGTTCTTCGTGATCTTCTACATCGTCGCCATCGCGGTCGCCCGCGTGCGGGCCGAGTTCGGCTCCCCGGTGCACGACTTCCACCTGGCCGGCCCCAGCTACATGATCACCTCTGTCGGCGGAACGATGAACCTGCGAACCCAGGACCTCGGCGTGCTCGGCCTTCTCTGGTGGTTCAACCGCGCCTATCGCTCCCATCCCATCGGTAACTCCATCGAGGGAGTTCAAATGGCGGCCCAGACGCGCTCCCCCAGCCGCGCAGTGGTGGCGGCCTTGCTCGTCGCCACCGTGCTGGGCGCGCTCGCTGTGTTCTGGGGCTATCTGCACTACGGCTACAGCTTGGGGGTGGCCTCGAAGTGGACAGGGGGTCTCTCGCGCGGCAACGAGATATGTAACATGCTTAACTCCTGGATAGAGAGCCCCACGGATGCGAGCTTCGGATCACTGCTCGCGGTGGGAGTTGGCTTTGCCATCACCATGCTGCTCGCCGCCACCCGCACCGCCTATGTTGGCTGGCCGTTCCACCCAGTGGCCTACGCGCTCTCCGCCAGTTGGTCCATCCACCTGGTATGGATGCCCATGCTCATCGCCTGGCTTGCGAAGCTCATCATCCTCCGCTACGGCGGCCTCCGGCTCTACCGCCGCGCGCTGCCGCTCTTCTTCGGCCTGATCCTGGGGGAGACTGTCGTCGGCTGCGGCTGGCCCATCGTCGGCCTTATCTTCGACGTCCCGACCTACAGCTTCTGGGGGCTGTAGGTAAAGGGTAGGGCGGGAGCGGGTCTCCTGCCCTGTTCTCTGGCGGGCCCATTCGGCTTCCTGCTTCGCCGAAGCTACGCAGAACAAGTCGCTCAGGGTAAACTCCGGCACGCCCGCCCTACAGACCAGCCTATGTTCCCTGACGCCTCGCCTCCTCCAACGCCTCCGCCATCCGGTCGCGGATCAAGTACAGCGACGCGTGCATGATGGTCTCCCCGGTGGTGGCGTCCATGGCCATGGAGGCCAGGCATGGATATGTGTGGTGCAACTGCCCCGCCTTCTCCGGCAGCGAATCGTCGGCCGCCAGCCCCACCAGCTTCTCCCCCACGAAGTGGGTCAGCCCACATGGCGACCCGCGCACCACCTCCGCCTCTGCGACCTTCCCTTCGCTCAGTCGCAGCTTGAACTTCGGCGCCCCGGCCTCGAACCGCTCGCAGAACTCGCGGATCGCGGGAGTGCTCGGCTCCAGCGCGCAGAATGGCTTCGGAAAGGCCGACTCGATGTCGTTGCGCGCGCACGCCTGCGTCACCTGGCGCTGCAGGCCGGGCTTGATCCAGTTGGGGTCTTCGATGGGAGCGATGAGAGCCCGCGTGCTGCGGCCGCCAACCATGTGCGGGATCTCGAGCAGCAGTTCAGGGTGGATGTTGATCGCGATTATCAGGTCACCGGCTCCCAGCTCAGCGGGCAGATACTCTGCCGCGTCGTCGAGGACCGGTGGGAGGGACCGAGGCACTTGGTAGGCGTCGACGTTCCCAGGCGACATCCGCGACAGGTGCGCGAGCACTCGTTCGAAGTACCTCCCCTCCACGTAGACGATCTCCACACGCACCCGAACTGCCTCCTCCCGCGTTCCAGGGCGCCGTTTATGAGCGGTATGCCTTTAGGAAGTCATCACAGTAGACGGCGTGGTTCAGCAAGACCTCGGCCGCGATCATCGCGTCCATCATCTCCGACTCCGTCACGTCCAAGATGGCCGCGTCCAGACCGGCCGCAAGACACATCACCAGATATGTGCGGTTGATGATCGCTCGCTGAGTCGTCCCTTGCGACACATTGCTCAGCCCCAATACTGTCTTCGGCGGCGGGTCAGACAGCAGTTTCACATTTCGGATCGTCTCCAGCACATGTCCCGGCGTCGGCTGGGTGACGTTCACCGGCAGAATCACTGCGTCTATCATCACTCGATCTGGCGACAGCCCCTTCTCCATCGCGGCCGCAACTACGCGCAGCGCGATCTCACCCCGGCCGTTCGCATCGCGCGGTATGCCGTTCTCGTCTATCGTCAGCGCAATCAACGAGGCCTGATGCTCGACGGCCATGGGTATGAATATGTCGAGCTGGTCCTGCTGGCCCTTGCTGGAATTGATGATCGACCCCGGCCCCGCCATCTCCAGACCTCGCCTCATCACCTCCGGCTTGGTCGTGTCGATGGCCAACGGCGCGTCGGTCACCTCGCGGATCGCCTTCACCAGCCACCCCATCGCCGCCAGGGGGTCGGCCGTGGCCGGGCCCACATTGACGTCCAATGCCTGTGCCCCAGCCGCTAGCTGAGTCTTCGCCAGCTCCTGAATCGGTTCCGGGTTCTTCTCTTGGATGGCGGCAGCAACCGCCTTGAACATCCCGTTGATGCGTTCGCCGATGGCGTACATCGAACTATGCCTCCTGACTCATGAGAGAATCGATCGTCTTTCGCACTAGCGCCGCCGCGCGGGGATGCCACATCACCAGGATGTGAGTCCCGGCGTGCAAGAAGCACGTTGCTGTGGTGGCCTCCCACGCAACCCCTCTCTCGCTCTCCGCCCCCCACTCTGGCACTACCTCCTCCGGACTGCGAGCCTCCTTGGCCTTCCAACATTCCGATCCGACCAGTGCCAACAGGGGCATCGACAGCATCCGGTCCGCCGCCAGCGCCGCCAGCCGCGTTCGCTCCATGATCGAGTACGCGTACTCCATCCCGTATCCCAGTCCCCCCGTGGCCTGGTACATGATGATTCGGGACAGATCCAGCCCCATCTCGGACACCAAGATGTTCACCTGCTTCTGGATGTTGATGTCCAGCGGCGCCTCCGCCAGCAGCTTGTGTCCGTCCGCCATGCAGGCCGCGGTTATCGTCTTGTAGTTGTCCTGCGCCGCCGTACCCAACAGACAGTTCTCGCCAGCCGCCACCTCACTGCAGCGCGGCATGATTTCGTTGTCCTT
This sequence comes from Bacillota bacterium, assembly GCA_030597345.1. Classification (GTDB taxonomy): domain Bacteria; phylum Armatimonadota; class Hebobacteria; order Hebobacterales; family Hebobacteraceae; genus JAUVSA01. Next base: position 5,475 of record JAUVSA010000001.1, on the reverse strand, counting down.
ATCCGCCTGTCCGCACCCCCAGATGATCAGCGGCACGTTCACCGCCGACAGCACGGATGTCACTGTCTGCGCACAGCCCTCTGCCGATCGGTCCTGCTGGTCTGGGTGCGCTCCCACCAGCCGCAGCGAGATCAAATCGGCCCCGAACTCGTCCACGGCCTTCCGCGCCCAGGCCGCAGGGTCGTCTGACACATCCCCAACGGCCTCCGCCATCGGCGGCGGCCATTCCTCTGGCGGAACGTCAAGCACCTCCATCGCGATCACTGGCCGATGCGGCGTCTTGCCCTCGAACTGGAGGAATGGCAGACTGGTGTCTCCTCCAACTGTGACCGTCGATGCACGCGTGCCCCCTTCTGCGGAGGTAGCGCCGATGGTCACGGTGTTGACCGCGCTCGCCCACTTCTCGACAGGCGTCTCAAATGGCATCGTCGACTCTCTCTCTTCTGGCAGTATGTGTTAGTTTGCGTCAGTTTGTGTGTGCGCTCGTCGCAGATGGGTCATTCAGCCGCCGAGCCGGTCGTCAGGCCGATGACGGCTCGAATCCGCTCCATGTCCACGTTCTTCTCGAACAGCGCGCGCGCCCGCGTTATCTTCGCCTCCTCGCGCACCCGGAGCCGCCCCACTGTCTGCTCGATCCGCTCCACCGTCGCCAGAGTATCATGCGGCGCCAGCAGCAGCGGCACCCCGAGCTGCTGCGCCCGATTTACGATAACCGCACTTGGGTATATGTTGCCCGTCAGCACGACCGCCTTTGTCGCGGTCTGTAGTGCCGCCAACTGAATATCCGGCCGATCGCCTCCCGTAATCACCGCTTTGTCCGGGAGCTGCCGGAAGTACTTCGCCGCGCTTGCCACCCCCATTGCCCCAATCACAAAATGCACTATCAGCTCGTCAACTGCCTTCTCGCAGCAGAGCAGCTTCGCCGGTAGATGCTCCGCGAGCTCCCTGACCGTGATCGCGCCCAACAGGTCGTCTCGCGGCACCATCCCCAGCACCTTTATCCCTCGTCCCTCCAGGTATCGGCCGAGGGGCCCCTCCAGCGCTTCTCGGTCATCCGGCTCCACGAAGTTGAAGATTACGCCCCCCAGCCGCTCTCCCAGCAGTCGCTGCGCCAGCAGCACCTGCTCTACCGTATCGTCCCCAGCAGATCTTGCCAGCACCAGCACCACCGCCTCCAGCAGCTCCGCAATCGCCGGTCCTGACAGGTCCAGTAGTGAGCCACGCGCCAGGTCCCCCGTCCCGCCTATGATAACCACATCTCGGCCCGCCGCAACCCGGGAGTAGTCCTCCTTGATGCGATCCCGCAGTCCCTCGACCTCGCCCCGCACCGCGCGCTCCATCAACTCCGCCGTCAGCAGGACCGGACAGATCGCCGCCACCGGCGCCTCCGGGTTCAGCCGCTTGCTGATGAAGTGAGCGTCCTCATCCGTCGTCACCCCGTCCACCTCGTGCGGCAACGCCCCCACGGGCTTGAAGTATCCCACTTTGAGGCCGGACTCCCGCAGCTCGAGGCCAAGGGCGAGCGCCGTCAGGGACTTCCCCGCAAACGAGTCCACCGAGGCAATGTAGAGTGGCCTGCTCATGTGGCAGCCGCCCCTTGGTCCCTCAGGGCGAGCTTCTCGGCCACCGAGGGGAACAAGTGCAGGTCGGTGTGGGGCAAGAAGAGACCGGAGACGTACCGATCCATGTAGCCGGGCACCGCGCTCAGTTCGAAATTGGTCATCCTGCCCGCGAGCTCCTCCATGCGAGCTCGAGCCTGTCGGCCCAGCAGCGCCATCCGCGCCCCCGCCACCGCAGTGTTGCCAACGAACCGGATCCGCTCCAGCGGGATGTCCGGCAGCAGCCCAATCAGCACTGCGCTTTCCGCGTCGAGGTAGTTCCCGAACGCGCCCGCCACCAGAATCTGCTCCAAGTTCGAAGCTGCCAGCCCCAGACTCTCGAGCAAGGTAGTTGCAGCCGCATATATGGCCGATTTCGACCGAATCAGGTTCTGGATTCCGTCCTCGCCAAGCGAGATGTCGTCCGCTCTGCCGACCTCCTCACCCCATACCAGCACGAACTCGGGACGCTCATTGCGTACCCTGACCCGCTTGCTCGGAAAGCCGAGGTTGATTCGACCCGCGCGGTCTATGACCCCCGCCTGCAGCATGGTTGCCAGCGCATCCACCAGACCGGACCCGCAGACCCCGCGCGGCTTCGCCTCCCCAATCGTCATGTAGTCAACTTCGTCGGTCACCGGGTCATACGACACCCGCTCCATCGCCCCTACCGTCGCGTACATCCCGTACTCTACCCCGGAACCCTCGAAAGCCGGCCCCGCGGAGCACGAGCAGCACATCAGCCACTCCCGGTTCCCGATCACCATCTCCCCGTTGGTCCCCATATCGATGAACAGGGTCAACCGCGGCGACTCCCCGGTCCCAGTCGCCAGCAGCCCGGCCGTCACGTCTCCCCCCACGTAGCTGCTCACGCACGGCGCCAGGTAGACCGGCGCGCTGGGATGAATCTGCAGTCCCACCTCCCGGGCCCGCAGCGTCGGCAGCAGCCGCATCCCCGGAACGTATGGCGCCCTCCGGATCGCCGCCGGATCGATTCCCAGCAGCAGGTGCATCATCACCGTGTTCCCCACACATGCCGCCCCAATGATCTCCTCCGCGGCAATCCCCTGCCCCTCCGTAAGCTCCCGCACACACCCGTTGACTGTCCGGCGGACTGCATCGCGCAGTTCGGCGAGGCCGTCCTCGTGCTCCTGGGTCCATATGATGCGGGAAATCACATCCTCCCCCCTGGATATCTGATCGTTGAGCGAAGCGCAGGCATCCAGAAAGCCAGCTGTGTCGAGATCGATCAGGTGCACGACGATCGTCGTCGTGCCCACATCCACTGCCAGTCCGTACCCCCTCTTGGACCCACTCGGCTCCAGGGCGAAGATCTCCCCCCGATGGCGGTCGCGCCTCGGCCCAGAGGAGTCCGCCAACAGCGCCTCCAGCTCCCAGTTGGCATCCCGCGCTACCCGAGGCAGGGCACGCAGGGCTTCCACGCTCACCTCGAATTCAGAAAACCTGTCTCCGCGGGCGACCCGCAGGGACTCCACCAGGCGCTCGACATCACTTCTCTCTCGGTCCTTCTCCGGGGGCACCACGCCTACCGAGACACGCTCCGCCAAGGGAATGTCGGACTCCGCCAGAGTCGCCTCCATCTGCGTCTGGTTCATCAGAATCTGCAGCTCGCCGCGTTGCGATTCAGGAGGCACTTCCACCACCAAATCATCTTCCACCGTGGCCTGGCAGGCCAGCACCATCCCCCGTCCCACTTCCTCTCTGGAGACGTGATCCCCCGGGTGGCCGCCCGGCCGCCCCAGCGTCACGAGCACCTTGCATTTGCCGCATGACCCCTGGCCCCCGCAGGCCGAATCAATCCCAATGCCAGCCGCGCCGGCGGCATCCAGGATGGTCTGGCCGGACTCGACTTCCACGCATGCGCCGTCAGGCAGAAAGACGACAATGTGGCTGCTCATTGCACGGTACTGCCCTTGCCCTCCCGCTAGGCCCCCCTCCCATATGTCCGATATGTGTGCGCTGCCGCTACGAAGGCCAGGAGGTTCTCAGGAAACTGGGTATCCCCGACGATTCACGGGGGCCGACAATCACCTGCCACTCCTGACCCAACTCCTCCTCCAGCTTCCCGCTCAGTACCGCTACGTGTCCCGGAAGAATCAGCTTCCGATGCTCGACTTTGCTGGCAACATCGAAGGCGCGCACCTTCTCGGCAATGATCTCCGCGGTGAACTTCTCCGCCGCCCAGGCCGTGAGCACCGAGGTTCCCTCAGTATCCACGACCACGGCCCATGCCGGCACGCGGCTTGCCTCCACGTCTCCCTCCACCGTGAAGTATGTGAGCGAGAAATTCGTCGTCACCAGCACGGGCGACTTCTCGTTCGGACTGCCGATCTCGTACAGCCCCTCCTCAATCTGAATCGGCTTCTGCGGGTCAGTGTAGATGTTCTGCCTCACCGTCACCAGCGCCAGCAGCTCCCAGGGCTCCATCTGCCGCAAGACCACGATCCCTGCATACTTTGCCAGGTAGCTCGCCGCCTGTTGCAGCTCATCCTGGGCGTCGTCCGCCTGGGCGAAGGTAATGGTGGGGAAGCCGAACGGCCGAAAGCGCTTGCGCAGCGCCGCCCGGCGGATCGCCGTTTCGTTGGCCAGCACCTGCGACGGTTCCCGTGCCCCGGAATCGAGCACCAGATCGGTTGCCCCTGCGGCTTGCGCCTTCTCCGAGACCTCCGCGAGAGAACTCAGATCGCTTCCCTTTACCACGAGGGGACAGGCGTGCGCCTTCGCCAAGGCCGCCATCGCCTCAACGTTCTCTGTCGTCGCAGCACAGATCAGCGGCTTCTTTCCCCCACACGCCTCCAGCGCTTTTCCCATCACCGTCGGATCTTCGTTCATCAAGATCAGGGGCACCGCTGACTTCTCGGCCGCCACCTGCGCGGCCTTCACGAACGCGTCCCCCTCGCCCTGCAGTGCCACTGCATCCAGCTGGAGCGTCTGGCCGACGCGCTCGAAGCTGGCCTCGCCTACCGCCGCCACCCGCGCAGCCAGTTCCTCTTCTCCCAGGCTGCCCTCCACCAGCACCGCGATCCCGGCTGGATGGTGGAAAGTCTCCTCGTGCCGGAACAACACTGTCTCGTTGCCAATCTCCAGCTTGCGCTCCCCATCCCCGATCGTCACCAGCTTGATTGGGGGCGCAGATGCGCCCTCGAGCGCCGCCTTAGCGTCTTCGGTCACGTGCGGACACTGGTCCAGCGACGCCTGTTTCTGTGCCAGCTTCATCGCAAAAGCCAGACACGTTGGCACGCCGCAGTCGCCGCAGTTTGTCTTCGGCAGTTGCTTGAAGATGTCTAAGCCCGTTAGGCCCACGGCCCTACCTCCGTTAACATCCCTCTGTCTGTGACGACACTACAGCAATGACTCCATCTTCATGGCCGGATGATCCTGCTCTTCCAGCCATGGCATCAGCTCCTCGACCGTCGTCGCCACCGTTTCGTCACCGATCTTCTCGTAGAAATTCTCCAGCCCGATCTCTTCCGCGCGCGCCTTGATGCGGTCCGCGAGCGCCTCCTTCAGCTCCTTCGGCATCCACAGTATCCTCGGCAGCCCCTCCTCCGCGGAGATGAACTTGGGGCTGACTATGTACAGTCGGCCGATCCCCAGGAACCCGGGCGTCTGCAACCCGCCTCCCACCGTGCCGGCCAGCGTCGTGAATGCCATCCCGCACGGCGTCATGCCCGGATACTCCCGGTTCACGCTCATGACTCCGTGCACCTCGCCCGTCGGCTCCGGCAGAATCGCCATGATGCACTCGAAGCACCCGCACGAGGTCATCGGATCTTCCATTAGCGAATACGCGTTGAACCGCTCCACCGACTTGTTGGAGGTCTGGTAGACGAACTCGTTAACTCCCTCCCACTGT
>JAUVSA010000216.1 GCA_030597345.1 Bacillota bacterium | reverse complement strand
AGGTCGGCGCCGCAGCCAAAGAGGGCGTCGCCAAGGCCGGCGCTGCCGCCAAAGAGGGTGCCGTCAAAGCCGGCCAGGCAGCCAAGGAGAAGGCCGGCGACCTCGTCCGCCGCGCCAAGAGCGAAGAGGCCGAAGACAAACAGTCCAAGACGGACTAGCCTTGGCCCCCACAGCCCCACCCCCTGCCGGCGATCCACAACCGGCTGCTCTGGGAGGGCGACGCCGGGCACGGCCCGCGACGGCGCTACGCACGTCGCTCCCAACGCTCACTCAGCCGAGCCGCCCGGAGATGACCTCACAAATCGAAATGCTGCCGCCGCGTGAACAGCGCGAGGGCGATGAACAGGTTCGTCGCCGCCGGCATCGCGAAGTATATGAGCCCAAGCTCTATGGTTCCCGACTGAATCGCTGACGCCATGCCCATGCCCATGGAACTGACCGACGCGAGCAGCCCAAACAATGCCCCAAGCAACGCCAGCCAGTATCCCCACCACTGAAAGCTCAACACCCCCCACAGGATCAGCCCGCCCAAGAGCGCGCCCAGTATGCTGGCGCTCAGGAACGCCATCAGCACCTGAAGCGCCAAGATCGCCAGCATCGCCGCGAACACCTTGTCCGCCTGTGCGATCCCCCTGATCTGGGCCCAGCTCCCCGCTGGCTCCTGTCCCTCCGCCGGCGGCGCCCGCCTGATCCGGTGCTCCTCCGCTATGGTCGCCGGCGGTTTCTCCCACCTCTTCCCCCCTGCACCCTCCTCCGCCGCCGGTTCCGCTCCCTCACCCAGCGGCCTCAGCTCATCCGTCCTCACCGCCCGCCGGCAGTGCGGACAGGCCTCCGCCCCCTCCGGCATCATCTTCCGACACCACGCACATCTCACCACCGGCGTTTCTCGCTCCCCCATCTCGCACTCATCCTTCCCCCCTCCCTCACCCGCCACCTAGCAACCCCTGCCGATTCCACATAAGAGCAACTTCTCATCCGCCGCCTGATTAATCATATCTCCCCGTCGAGAGCCCCACAAGCCGTCCTGAGCTCCACCGCTCGCTGGGCAAGATATGTCTCATTCCCGGCAGGATTTACCTTCCCTCGCGGGGTAGAATGCACTAGGCGGCGAATGGGGGAAAAGGAGTTGTCTTATGTTGTATCGGCGGGTGTTCCCGTTCGTTTGTCTGGCCGCGCTTCTACTCATCGCAGCTTCCATCCCAGCAGCAGCGAAACCCAAGGACACGGATTCCGACGGCTCGGTTCTTATCCTCTACGACACCACCGGCGAATATGGATGGACTGGCGAGATCCACGCCCGTATGCTCGCCAACCTCCTCGGCCACTTCCCCGTCACCTACAAGGCCAGCTCGATCGAGAAGTACCGCAAGGGAGACATCGAGCGCTATTCCGCCACATTCTACATCGGCAGCACCTACGACAGCCCCCTCCCCAGCGCCTTCACCCGCGACGTGATGACGACCACCAGGCCCGTCACCTGGTTCAAGTACAACATCTGGCAGCTCGCCTGGGGCAACCCGCTCTTCTCCTCCAAGTTCGGTTTCACTTTCAACTGGCTCGACTGGTCCGGCTACGACACCATCTACTACCAGGGCGAGAATTTCCTCAAGCACGAGGCCGACCCCGAGCTCGGCTATGTCTGGGTCCTTTACCCCAACATCTGCACCGAAATCGCCACTGCATGGCGCACCACGGAGACCGGCGACACAGAATCCATCCCCTATATCGTCAAGGGAAACAACCTCTGGTATGTTGCAGACCTCCCCTTCGCCTACATCACCGAAGAGGACCGCTACCTCATCTTCTGCGATCTCCTCCACGACATCCTCGGCTTCGATCCCCCGGACACCAAGCGCGCCATCATCAGGATCGAGGACGTCGACCCCAACACCGACCCCGAAGCGCTCCGCGACATCGCCGACTACCTCCACTCGCTCGACGTTCCCTTTGCCGTGTCGGTTATCCCTGTCTACCTGGACCCCCTCGGCCACTACAGCGGCGGCATCCCCGACGAGAACCGCCTCTCCTGGGAGCCCGAGCTGGTTGACGCCCTTCACTACATGATCTCCAAGGACGGACAGATCGTCCTCCACGGCTACACTCACCAGTACGACGAAACCCCCAACCCCTACAACGGCGTCACCGGAGATGACTACGAGTTCTACTCCGCTGAACTTGACACAGACGGCATCACCACCCTCTACACCGGCCCCGTCCCCGAGGACTCCAAGCGCTGGGCCGTCGGCCGCATCAAGAATGCCCGCGCCGAGTTGAAGGCCTGCGGCCTCACCCCCATCGCCTGGGAGACTCCCCACTACGCCGCCTCCGCCACCGACTACAAGGTCTTCGCCTCCCTATTCTCCCTCACCATCCAGCGCGCCCTCTACTTCGACCTGCGCGTGCCCAGCAACGGCTTCAAAGGCAAGGGAGACCCCACCTTCTTCGGCGGCCAGTTCTTCCCCTACGTCATCAACAAGGACATCTACGGCCAGAAGATAGCCCCCGAGAACCTCGGCAGCTACGAGCCTGACCCCTGGCAGGGCTATCGCCCCTGGTACGTCGAGGACATCCTCCGCTGTGCCGAGAAGAACGCCGTCCTCCGCGATGCCTGGGCCTCCTGCTACTTCCACCCCTTCTACGAGTTCAGCGCCCTCGAGCAAATCGTCGAAGGCATCCAATCCCTCGGCTTCACCTTCGTGCCTCTCTCCGAGGACATGCAATAGCACCACTCTATCCACTGCCAGAGCTAACACAACGGCGGGCGCCTCAGCGCCCGCCGTTTCTCTTCCGCTGTTTCGGCAGGTTGTCTGCCCGGCCAGGGCTGCCGGAGCCCCTCCGCTGGAGGAACCGTCCAGCACCTCATGGAACCTCCTCCACGCTTGGCGGTGAGCACCGGTGCAAGCCATATGTCACCCACTGCTTTGGATAATCGCTGCTGCCGCTGCGGCCGGCCTCGTGCGAAGTGAGAGCCTTCCGCAGAGCGCCCGCGCGACCATCCCCGCAGCCTACCGCATCCACGGCGTCCCCTTCGCAGAGCCTCACCGCGACTGGTGTGGGCCGGCTGCTCTGGCAGCCGTCCTCCAGTACCACGGTGAGGACGTGAACGCCCAGCAGATCGCGGACGACATCCACCTTCCTCACTACCGGGGCGCCCTCACTCTCGACCTCCTGCTTTGGGCCCGCAAGCGAGGCTGCCGCGCATGGGCGAGAATCGCCTCAGCAGACCTCCTCAAGCGCGCCATTGCTCGTGACCGTCCGGTCATCTGCCTGCTGCGGAAGAGGGGCCCCCTCGCCGACCGAAACCACTTCGTCGTCGTTCGGGGATACGAGGGCGACCCGCCCGTCTGGCTGCTCGATACCGGCGAGCGCCGAGAGCAGCGCATCGCCGCCTCTGACTTCGAGCGCGACTGGCGGGACTGCGGCGGTTGGATGCTGGTCGTCGAAGGCAGGGCGCCTCCGCCTTCGGAGCCAAACGATGACAGCCCGTAGCCTGCTGCCATTGGCCGCGCTGCTGCTCGCGCCTGCCGTCGCTGGCTGTGAGACGGACCGGGACGGTGTTGGCATCGACGTCTCCGCCGCCCTCAGGGCATATCGGGAGCAGTTGGATCGGAAGCCGGGCCGCGCGCAGGTCGAGCGCGTCATCGCCTCCCTCGGGCCGGAGCAGCTCAACGACCTCGGCGTCTCCTACGAGCGCGAGGGCAGACTGGAGGACGCAGCCTGGGCCTACCGACAGGCGATTCGCAGCGACCTCTGGTACGTCACCGCCCACGTCAACCTCGGCAACGTGCTGCGAAAGCAGGGCCGCACCCCGGAGGCGCTCTCCCGCTACCGCAAGGCGCTCACCGTCGATCCCCACAACTTCCAGGCCGCGAACAACTTCGCGGACCTGTGCGCCGAGGAAGGCGCGCACCTACAGGAGGCGATAGCCCTTCTCTCCCCATTCTTGGAGACAGTAGGGCCGCACCGGCGCTACGGGCTGGACACTCTGGGCTGGCTCTACCATCTCTCCGGAGACCACCACGGCGCCGCCGCCGTACTGGAGGCCGCCCTCCGGGGAGCAGGCGAGGATGACCTAAGCCTCCGCCTCGCCCTCCACCAGCCCCTGGCCGGCGTCT